>JAEXPB010000245.1 GCA_023438965.1 Bacillota bacterium
GTGCAGCGGTTACGGCGATTCGTGTCGATGGCGTTTTCCACGAATTTTCCACGGTCAAGGGCGTTATCGAGGACATGACGGAGATCATCCTGAATGTCAAGGGCATCCGGGCCCATCTGAATGTCGATGGTCCGAAGACCGTCTATATCAGCACTGAGGAAGGCCGGGTCGGCGTCGTCACCGCCGGTGACATTGTCCGTGATGAGGAAGTCGAGATCATGAATCCGGAACATCCGATCGCCACGCTCAATGGCGACGGCCGCCTGTTCATGGAACTGACCCTGAACAAAGGCCGCGGCTACAATACCGCTGATCGCAACAAGTGGTCCAACCAGACAATCGGCGTCATTCCGATCGATTCGATTTTCACGCCGGTGCGCAAGGTCAATTTCTCAGTCGAGAACACGCGTGTCGGCCAGTTTACCGATTACGACAAACTGACCCTGGAAGTCTGGACCGATGCGACCACCGAAGTGACGGAAGCCCTGAGCCTGGGCGCGGGATTGCTCTGTGAGCATCTGAACCTGTTCATGGCGCTGACTGATTCGGCCGGCGGTCCCAGCTTCAAGGATCTGGACGATGGCAGCAACAAGAACCACATCCTGGATACGGTCATCGAAGACCTCGATTTCTCGGTCCGCACATACAATTGCCTGAAGCGTGCCGGCATCAATTCGATCGGCGACCTGGTCGCCCGCTCGGAGGAAGACATGATGAAAGTGCGCAACCTGGGCAAAAAGTCCCTTGAAGAGGTTATCCAGAAACTTGAAGAACTTGGCTTGTCGCTGGCCGCGCTCGATGAATGAGCGGACCGCGGCGGGTCTGAACAGTTAGGAGGATCAAATTATGCCTGCACAGAGAAAACTTGGCCGCGCCACCGATGTGCGCCTGTCCATGCTCCGGGGGATGGTGACCACCCTCATCGTCAACGGCAGGATTGAAACAACCGAAGCTCGGGCCAAGGAAGTGAAGCGTATTGCTGAACAACTGATTACCATGGCCGTCCGGGAGAAAGACAATTTCACCACCCGGGAGCTGACCGTGTCCACTGCCAAGCTGGACGCCAAAGGCCGCAAGGTTCTGAAATCCGCGACATCCAAGAATGGCAACAAGTACGATGTTGTCAGCCGTGAGATCAAAACCGACATTGTCCAGGTGGACAATCCGTCTCGTCTGGCGGTTCGCCGCCAGCTGGCGCTGTGGCTGAACAAGAGCCATACCGCCGAAGGCAAGGCTGTTAGTCCGATCAATGTCCTGTTTGACACCGTGGCGCCCAAGTATGCCGGTAAATCCGGCGGTTATGCCCGAATCATCAAACTCGGCGCCCGTCGCGGTGACGCTTCGGAAATGGCGATTCTGGAACTGATCTGATTGCCCAGGCTGGCAGATCGGTTGGACAACCCCGCCCGGCTGAGCCAGATCAGGATCATATCACCGTTGCATGCGGGGACAGGCTACAGCCTGTCCCTGTTTCATTTCAAGGAAGCGCAGTATTGACGGATGGACTATTTTATTGAGATCAACAATGTCAGCTTCAGTTATCAGCAAAGCGGCCGCGAACCTCTGCTGGCGGTCAGCCATGTCAACCTGCAGATGCCGCGCGGCAGCCATACCGCGATTCTGGGCCGCAACGGATCCGGCAAGTCAACCCTGGCCCGCCTGATCAATGCGCTGGAACAGCCATCGTCCGGTTCTTTGCGGGTTGGCGGGCTGTCGACAGCTGATGAAGCTAATGTCTGGGAAATCCGCCGCTTGTGCGGGATGGTGTTCCAAAATCCAGACAACCAGATCATCGGCACCACGGTCGAGGAGGATGTCGCCTTTGGACCGGAGAACCTTGGTTTCCCGCCGGCTGAAATCCGCAAGGCTGTTGATGCGGCATTGGACTATGTCGGCTTGGCAGCCATGGCCCAGACTCCGCCGCATTTGCTCTCCGGCGGCCAGAAGCAAAAACTGGCGATCGCCGGGATCATGGCCATGCGACCGACCTGCCTGATCCTTGATGAAGCGACATCCATGCTGGACCCGATCAGCCGCCAGGATTTCATGACTCTGGTTCAGCGCCTGATCCGCGAGGAAGGTCTGACGGTCATCAACATCACGCACAACATGGAAGAAGCGCTCCTGGCCGATCATGTCGCCGTGATGGGTGAGGGAAACGTCGTCTTGTCCGGCACACCGAACGAAGTTTTCAACCAGGTTGCCCAGATCAAGCAGGAAGGACTCGATGTACCGGTCCATAACGAAATAACCCACGAACTCTCCTGCCTGCTCGAACTGCCGCTCCAGCCCAATGAAACGCCGGACTGGCCGTCGGCCGGCCAGGCCGTGCGACGCCTGCTCGACACTGCCTGGGCCAAGCCGGACGGGCAGGTCAGACTGGAGCTGCTGGCTAATCAAATCGGTGTCGCACCAACCGCCCAGGCAGCTGGTGAACCGGCGCCGATCGTTATGTCAGTCAGCCATTTATCACATACCTATGCACCGGGAACCGCCTTGGCCTTTCAGGCCTTGAACGACATCAGCTTTGATGTCCGCCGGGGTGAACTGCTGGGCATCATCGGTCACAGCGGTTCTGGCAAATCCACGCTGATCCAGCATCTGAACGGGTTGATCCGCGCTCAGTCCGGCAAGGTCAGCGTGCTGGGCATGAATGCCTCGGTCAATGCCGATATCAAGAAAATCCGGCAGCAGGTCGGTTTGCTCTTTCAATATCCCGAGCATCAGCTATTTGAGGAGACTGTCTTCCAGGACATCGCTTTCGGACCGCGCCGGATGGGTCTTGATATGGTTGAAATCGAGATACGGGTGCTCAAGGCTGCCCGGATCGTCGGTCTGCGCGAGGATGATCTGGAACGCTCGCCGTTCGAGCTATCCGGCGGCCAGAAGCGGCGGGCGGCGATCGCCGGCATCCTGGCTATGGAGCCGGATGTCCTGATCCTCGACGAACCGGCCGCTGGTCTGGATCCGGCCGGCCGCGACGAGATCCTGGGCTATGCGGACAATCTGCGCACCATGGGTGTAACAGTCATTCTTGTTTCGCACAGCATGGAAGATATTGCCCGCCTGGCCGATCGGGTTCTGGTCCTGAACAAAGGACGGGTGCAGGCTTTCGGTACACCGGCTGAGGTTTTCACCGATGAGGCGAAACTGGTCGAAGCCGGATTGTCGATTCCGCGCTCAGCCGCTTTCCTACGTCTGCAGCAGACCTACCTGCCCGGTTTGGACTGCGACCGCTTTACCGCGGAGGCGGCCGCCCGCGAGCTGATCCGGGCATATTGGCAGATGCGGCGGCCGGTTCCGGCCGGAAGTGCGGACAGACCACAGGACAAGGCGGGTGATGGCGATGCTCGGTAATATATCGCTGGGACGTTTTTATCCTGGCCATTCAGTACTGCATCGGCTGGATCCGCGCACCAAGATCCTGGCCTCGGTCTTGGTCATGATTCTGATTTTCCTGGTGCAGTCCACGACGCCGATGATTCTGCTGGGCTTCCTGACCCTCCTGCTGATCGTCCTGTCGCGGGTGCCGGTCAAATTGGTGCTCAATGGCCTGAAGCCGATGCTGTTTATTCTGGCTTTCGCTTTCGTCCTTAATATGCTGACGGTCCAGGGGACGGTCTGGGTGCCGCTGGGACCGCTGGCCATCACCGACCAGGGTGTTTATACCGCGCTGCGCATGGCGGCCCGGTTAACGCTGCTGATCCTGAATACCACCTTGTTCCTGACCCTGACCACGACGCCGATTCTGGTTGCCGATGCAATCGAAAGCCTCTTCAATCCCCTGAAGAAAGTCGGTTTCCCGGTGCACGAAATGGCCATGATGATGTCGATCGCTTTGCGTTTCGTCCCGACGCTCCTGGAGGAAACCGATAAGATTATGAAAGCCCAGTCCTCGCGCGGCGCCGACTATGACACCGGCGGGTTGATCACCAAGGCCCGCGGCCTGGTGTCGGTGCTCATACCCCTGTTTGTCAGTGCCTTCAAGCGGGCCGAGGATCTTGCGGTGGCCATGGAAGCCCGCTGCTATCGCGGCGGTGAAGGACGAACCCGCCTCAAGGTCATGCACTATTCGCGCCTCGACTTGAATTTTACGATTGTATTCGGCCTGGTATCGGTTATCCTGCTGGTTTTGCAGTATCTGGCAATTGCCTGAAGTGTCCGCCGTGATTTATAATGGTGGCAAAAAGGAGGCGCCTGGCCTTCTGGGAGGCGGCATGAGCGAGTATGGCGGGGTCAGCCCGGATATCGGACCAGAATCATCCCGACGGCACATCGCCTTATTAACCGAATATGACGGGACGGCATTCAACGGGTGGCAAGCCCAGGCACGCGGACGGACCGTGCAACAGACACTGCAGCAAGCGTTATGCGAGCTGACCGGTGAGGACTCCATCCAGCTGACCGGCAGCAGCCGAACAGATGCCGGCGTTCATGCCTGCGGGCATGTCAGCCATTTCCGGACCGGCAGCCGGATTCCGGTCGAAAAGCTGCACCTGGCCCTGAACAGCCGCCTGCCGGACGATGTGGCCGTCCGGGCCGCCTGTGCGGTCGCGCCGGACTTCCATGCCCAGTACCACGCGATCGGCAAGATCTATTCCTATCGCATCTGGAACAGCGCCAGCCGTCCCGCTTACGGCCGTCAGCAGGTTTGCCATGTCCCCGGCCGGCTGGATCCGGAATTGATGCGCCGGGCCGCCCCGGCGCTGATCGGCCGGCATGATTTCCAGGCTTTCATGGATGTTGGCAGCTGCGACCGCAACCCGATCCGGACCCTGCAGTCCCTGACCATCCAGACGGACGGACCGCTGATCGTCCTGCGGGTTCAAGGCGACGGCTTCCTCTACCATATGGTCCGCATCATCGCCGGCACACTTTTGCTGGCCGCTCAGGGTAAATTGGCGCCGGAAGACCTGCCGGCCATCCTGCGCCGGGGCGACCGGACCCAGGCCGGCAAGACGATGCCGCCGCAAGGCTTATGCCTGGAGCAAGTTCTGTATGATCCGCCGCTGTTTGCGGAGTATTTCCCGCCGGTGGCAGAAGAAGGTGGATAATATGACCGATACACGCTGGAATGACCGAACCAATATGACTATGCTCATGGATTTCTATGAGCTGACGATGTCCAAAGGCTACCTGGACCAGAATCTGCAGGATACGATTGCCTATTTCGACCTGTTCTTCCGCGCGGTGCCCGAGGAAGGCGGCTATGCCATCATGGCCGGCGTGGAGCAGATGATTGACTATTTGCAGGACCTAAGGTTCACCGAGGCGGATATCGATTACCTGCGGACGACCAAAGCGTTCGACGAACAGTTCCTGGATTATTTGCGCCATTTCCGGTTCTCCTGCGATATCTGGGCGATGCCGGAAGGCACGCCGATTTTTCCCAATGAGCCGATCGTCAAGGTGCGCGGGCCGATAATCCAAGCCCAGATGATCGAAACCATGCTGCTGGTGACGATCAACCACCAAAGCCTGATTGCCACCAAGACCTCCCGCATTGTCCGGGCCGCCAAGGGAAGGCCGGTCCTGGAATTCGGATCCCGCCGCGCCCAGGGCTATGACGCTGCGGTTCTCGGTGCCCGGGCAGCTTATATTGCCGGCGTGGCCGGCACGGCCTGCACGATCAGCGGCCAGCAGTTCGGCGTGCCGGCGGTCGGCACGATGGCGCATAGCTGGGTCCAGACCTTTGATTCCGAATATGAAGCTTTTGCGGCATATGCCCGCTCCTTCCCGCAGAACACCGTTCTGCTGGTCGATACCTACAATGTCCTTAAATCCGGCGTGCCCAACGCGATCCGCGTCGCCAAGGACATCCTCGAGCCGATGGGATGCCGCCTGCGCGGCATCCGCATCGACAGCGGCGACCTGACCTACCTGACGGCCAGAGCTCGGGACATGCTGGACATCGCCGGCTTGCCGGATTGCCGGATTACCGTCAGCAATGCGCTGGATGAATACATCATCCGCGACCTGATCCTGCAGGGTGCGGCGGTTGATTCGTTCGGCGTCGGCGAGCGGCTGATCACTTCGCGGGCCGAGCCGGTCTTCGGCGGCGTCTATAAACTCTCGGCTATCGAGAAGGACGGCCAGATCCTGCCGCGGATGAAATTTTCGGAAAACACCGGCAAAATCACCAATCCCGGCAGCAAGGAAGTCTGGCGCTTCTATGACCAGGCAACCGGCAAGGCGATTGCCGACTTGATCAGCCTGGCCGGCGAGGAGATCGACGAGAGCCAGCCATATGAGATATTCGATCCGCTGCACACCTGGAAACGCAAGGTGCTGACCAACTTCACAGTCCGTCGGCTGCTCGAGCCGATTTTCGTGCGCGGCAAATTGATTTACCGGCGCTTGCCGATCGATGAAATCCGCAACTACTGCGGCCGGGAACTTGACCATCTCTGGGAATCCCTCAAGCGTTTCGAGAATCCCCAGACCTATTATGTTGATTTGTCCCAGAAGCTTTGGGATATCAAGGACCAGCTGCTGCATGCCAACAAGCAGCTGATATGACACGCTGCCGGAGCAGACCGCGGCCTACCGGCCAGGTACTTCCGGCGGCAGAAAAGAAAGGAAATCATATTATGGCGACAAAAGCAATCCTCACCATGACCGACGGCGGCCGGATCGTCATCGAACTGGATCCGGCGCAAGCC
>JAEXPB010000282.1 GCA_023438965.1 Bacillota bacterium
CTTGTCGATTTCCTGCGACCGGATGGCAAATCGCAGGTTACTGTGGAATACATGGATAACAAACCGGTGCGGATCCATACAATAGTTCTTTCGACACAGCATCGGGCCGACGTAGACAATGAAATCCTGCATAAGGCAGTGACCGATCTGGTGATCCGGCCGGTTCTGCCGCCCAATCTTGTCGATCAGAATACGCGTATACTGATTAATCCAACCGGACGTTTTGTTGTCGGCGGCCCGCAGGGCGATTCTGGATTGACAGGGCGCAAGATAATCGTCGACACATATGGTGGTTACGCCCACCATGGCGGCGGCGCATTTTCCGGAAAAGACCCGACCAAGGTGGACCGTTCGGCTGCTTATGCCGCACGTTATGTTGCCAAGAATGTCGTAGCAGCCGGCTTGGCTGACATGTGCGAGATTCAAGTCGCTTATGCGATCGGTGTCGCGCACCCGGTTTCTGTCATGGTGGATACATTTGAAACCGGCCGGATCCCGGACGAGCGAATTGCCGGGATTGTCAGCCGCCACTTTGACCTGCGGCCGGCTGCCATCATTCGTGACTTGGACCTACGCCGGCCGATCTTCCGCCAAGTAGCGGCTTATGGACATTTTGGCCGGCCTGACCTTGATTTGCCCTGGGAAAAAACTGACAAAGCCGAGGCTCTGCGCGCCGATGCCGGCCTTTGCTAATGACAGACAGCATTCCTCGCCGGACTTCCCGGAACAGAATGAGCTGGTACCGGCTTATACTGCCCTGGAAGGTATTGTCGAGGAAATAATATTCCGCAACGAAGCCAACGGCTATACGGTCTGTACCCTATCGGGCGCGCCTGAGCGAGTAGCAGTCGGCATACTGCCGTATTTGGCTGTAGGCGAGTCGGTTTGCTTGTATGGCGACTGGATCAACCACCCGGATTATGGTCGGCAATTTCAGGTCGATCATTACGAGTTGCTCATTCCGAGAACGCAGGAGGCGATCATCCAATACTTGCGATCCGGCTTGATCAAGGGTATAGGTGATAAAACTGCCCAGAAACTCGTCCGTCAATTTGGTTATGAAACGCTGGAGATTTTGCGCGATCATCCGGAAAAAGTGGCTATCCTGAAAGGTTTTGGCACCGAGAAAGCCGAACGGATCGCTCAACAGCTCCGTGAGAAGAAAGATTACCAGGATCTGGTCATGTTATTGAATCCGCTGGGTATTGGCCCCGGAAAGATTCTTCGTATATACCGGCAATTCGGCAGCGAATCTTTGCGATTGATTTCTGAGAATCCTTTCCGCCTGGCTGACGAAATATATGGCATAGGCTTTATCACAGCAGATAAACTGGCAAGAAACCTGGGGCTGGATCCAGCATCTCCCGCGCGGGTTGCCAGTGCAGTGCGCTACACCTTGACCCAAGCGGTTTATAACGGTCATACTTATTTGCCAATGAACCGGCTGCTGGCCAATGCGGCTGAACTGCTCGATCTGGCGCTCACGGATGAGCATCCAGCTTTGAAAGCGCTGGGTTCTGAAAACCAGATCATACTATCCGGTACACAATTCGGCGATCCGGCCGATACACGAGTTGCATTAAAAAATCTATTTTATGCTGAGCGCCAGGCGGCGGACCGCTTGATGATATTAAAGCATACGGTGCCAAGCCGATTCACGGATTTACTTGACGCTTCGACAGCAGCGGCTGCTGTGGCAGAAAGTTGCCGCAGACAGGAAATTAAGCCGGCACCGGAGCAAGAAAAGGCCATAGTCCAGGCGTTGCAGCATTCCGTCATGATATTGACTGGCGGACCGGGAACTGGCAAGACAACTATTATACGTTTACTCTGTAACTGTATCAAAAAGTTCGGCGGACAGGTCCTGCTTGCGGCGCCGACTGGCCGAGCAGCCCGTCGGATGACTGAAGCGACCGGCCAGGAGGCTAAAACACTGCATCGCCTGCTGGAGATCCAATATACACCGGAAGATGGCCGGCAAGATTTCCGAACCAACAGCAATCCGGATATCCATCTGGCATGTGACCTGTTGATTGTGGACGAAGCCTCGATGATCGATGCCTTCCTTTTCAAAAGCTTGCTTGATGCCATCATACCAGGAACCCGGCTGGTCATAGTCGGCGACGCCGATCAGCTGCCTTCAGTCGGACCGGGATATGTGCTTAAGGATCTTATCGACAGCGAACAAATTCCGGTGGCCCGGTTAACCCAGGTTTTTCGCCAGTCCAGCCAGAGCCTGATCATTCGTAACGCTCACCTGATCAACGAGGGTAAATGGCCTGAACTGGATCAAACCCTGCACAGCCAGTTCCTCATGATTGTGAAGGATCAGCCGGAAGCTGTCGCCGAAGCAACCGTCAAGCTTTGCCGTGATATTTTACCTGGACAATATGGATTGGATCCCTTGCGGGATGTCCAGGTCCTGACGCCATCCCGCAAGGGGCCTGCTGGCACACAGGCATTAAACCAACGCCTTCAGGCTGCGCTGCAAAGAATTACCCAGCCGTCACAAGCGCATATTGAGGCACATGGCAGCAAATTCAGCGTTGGTGACAAGGTCATGCAGATGCGGAATGATTATGAAATCGCCTGGTACTCGGCATTGGATACCGAGTGTCATGGTACCGGCGTTTTTAACGGCGAATCTGGCACGGTTATAGCGGTTGACCTTGAAGATGACTGCCTGACCGCAGCTTTCGATGATGACCGCCTGATCAAGTACGACCGCCTGAATCTTGAGGATCTGGAGCTGGCTTATGCCATAACCATCCATAAAAGCCAGGGTAGTGAATATCCGGTGGTTGTCCTGGCCATCCCGCCTGGCGCACCCCAGCTGCTAACCCGTAATCTGCTCTATACGGCAGTCACCAGAGCGCGCCAGAAATTGTTGCTGGTTACATCCCGTCGGACTTTAGGCAGCATGCTGGCCAATAACCATGCTTATGCACGATTTACGATGCTGAAAGACTGGCTGCAGCTACGCAGCCCGAAGTGAGCACGATGGTGATCCCTATCGGGCGTCTTCCTGGTCTGTGCCGCGATTATTTGACCGCCGGGCTGGATATCCTATATCCGGCCACCTGCGCCTTTTGCCGTAATGTCTGCCAGGAAAAACCGCAATTTCCAGGTATATGCCGTCAATGCCTGAGCCAGTTGCCATTACGATACGGCCACGCCGCATGTTTGAATTGGCGAGAGATGACCGATGATCAAATTCCTGATCCAGCCGTGATATATGTACCGGCATATTATCAAGGCACAATGCGGCAGGCTTTATTGCAACTCAAATTCGGCGATGCTCCGGATGTAGCGCCTGCCTTGTCCGCTTTGATGATCTCGTTGATCAATCGACTAATGCTGGATATCCGGGCTGTTATGGCAGTTCCGTTGCATCCTTCACGTTTAAGAGAAAGGGGTTATAACCAAGCCGCGCTGTTAACAAGTCAAATTGCCCAAAGATTGCATCTGCCGGATTGGTCACCCGGGATCAGACGGATTCGGGCGACCAATCGACAAAGCGAACAGCCTGACCGGTATGAGAGATGGTCAAACCTGTCCGGCGCTTTTAACCTGAATCCGGATTTCATTGCCAATCGTTTGGCTGTCGCAGGATTCCGCAGCCGGCAGCCGGTACTTCTGGTTGATGACATACTGACGACAGGCGTAACCATCACGGAGGCTGCCCGGCCGATTTGGCGGGCAGGATTGCCTGTTGTTGGGCTGGTGGCGGCTTCGGATCATCGCAATAAGGATACCCGGTGATTTTATCTGGATTATCCGACGGTCGGTCAATCTGGTAACTATAGATACTGCAAAGACGCCGCAGATATCATTTCATGAGATCAGCTTGAGCATGGAGGGAAAAAAGGGTATACTGAGATTGCCTGGAATGTTCGTTACCCTCTGTTTTTGAACCTTCATGACTTAAACGGGAGCCTGGGTCAAAGTGGAATAGAGTCATACCTCCGGACGCAAGTCCGATTGAGACAGACTTAAGACCACTGCAGGGCACCCACCTGGCGAGAATGCTGGGTGTCAAAAAAGGGGGGCGGCATCCCGGGTTTTTTCTGCTATAATATAGCGACAACTCGAGTGATGTCAGAAAGGGAAAAGCGCATGAGCCTTTACTCCGATGCTAAATCCATTGCAGCAAGAGACCCGGCAGCCAAAGGGGTTTGGCAAGTTATTTTGCTATATCCCGGTTTTCATGTTCTGATTTATCATCGGTTGGCCCATTGGCTATATCAACTGCATTTGTTTTTTTTGGCCCGAATGGTTTCCCAGCTGGGTCGCTTCTTCACGCAAATCGAAATCCATCCAGGGGCTAAAATCGGTGATGGTTTATTTATTGATCACGGTAACGGGGTAGTTGTCGGTGAGACAGCTGAAATCGGCAACTATTGTACGATTTATCATGAGGTCACCCTCGGTGGTACCGGCAAGGATAAAGGCAAACGGCATCCAACAATCGGCAACAATGTACTTGTGGGGGCCGGGGCCAAGATCCTCGGTCCTTTTCGGGTTGGCGACAATGCCATGATCGGTGCCAATGCGGTAGTCCTGCATGAAGTGCCGGATAACGCGACGGTTGTCGGCGTTCCCGGACGGGTGGTCAAACAGCGCGGCAAATCGATCCAACATAGTGTGGAACTTGATCATGGCAATGTTCCTGATCCTCTGGAACAGGAAATTTGCTTGCTGCTGCATCGGGTTAACGCGTTGGAGAAGCTGGCTGGCGTCCAGCCGGCGCAGCGTTCATTCCGCGACTGTGCGGACCCGGAGCCAACAATATCCAATGAGAAAATGAAAATCAATCAAGCCGGCAGAGGAGCTGATCAGCATGAAGATTTATAATACGCAGACACGCGACAAGGAAACTTTTGTTCCGCTGGAAGAAGGACATGTCAGGATTTATGTGTGCGGTCCAACTGTATATAATTATTTTCATTTGGGCAATGCCCGCCCGTTCATTACTTACGATACGTTGCGCCGCTATCTGGAGTATCGCGGCTTTCAGGTAACCTATGTCCAGAATTTTACCGACATCGACGACAAGATGATTAAGCGGGCCAATTCGGAAGGCATAACTATTCGCGAGTTGGCTGATCGTTTTATCGCTGAATATTTCTATGACGCCGATCGCCTGAACATCCGTCGAGCGACCAGTCATCCCCGGGCGACGGACAGTATGCCGGTCATTATTGAGATGATCAATACCCTGGTTGAGAAAGGATTTGCCTACGAAACCGAGGACGGTGTCTATTTCGATGTTCTGAAAATGCCAGATTACGGTAAATTATCGCATCATAACCTGGATGAACTGGAATTTGGCGCCAGCGAGCGAATCAATCTGGATGGCGGTAAACATAATAACCTGGATTTTGCACTTTGGAAGAAGAAGAAAGAGAATGAACCCTGGTGGCCAAGTCCATGGGGCGATGGCCGGCCAGGCTGGCATATTGAATGCTCGGCAATGAACAAGCAATATTTGGGCGATACGATCGACATTCATGGTGGCGGCCAGGATCTGATATTTCCTCATCATGAAAATGAAATTGCCCAAAGTGAATGCGCCAATGGCAAACCCTTTGTCCGATATTGGATGCACAATGGATTTATTAATGTCGACAGCGAGAAAATGTCTAAATCATCTGGCAATTTTTTCACTGTCCGTGACCTGGCTCAGCATTATGATTATTTAGTCCTGCGCTTTTTCATGCTGGGCGGTCATTACCGCATGCCGATTAATTTCACGGCAGAGTTGCTGACCGCTGCGCAAAACGGCTGGAACCGTATCAAGACCTGCCTGGAAAATCTTGAATTCATTATCAGCCAAGCCCCAGCTCAACCGCAAGATATTGCTGCGCAGGCCGCCGCCGCTGAATTGGCTGCAGCGCGAGACCAATATAAAAAGGCATTCCTGGAGGCCATGGATGACGACCTGAACACGGCTGACGCCCTGGCGGCTATTTTCGAACTGGTCAGAGCCGCCAATACGGCAAGCAGTTGCCAAGGACTTGACCAGTCATCGATCAAAATGACAGCGTCATTGCTGCAGGAATTGCTGAATGTCCTTGGATTACAGACCACAACCGAATCAGGCGTGCCGAAGGAGATCATGGAATTGGTGGAAGCCAGAACTGTTGCCAAAAAAGCTCGCGACTTCCAACGAGCAGATGCGATAAGGGCTGAGATACAGCAGAAAGGCTATTCCGTCGCCGATACACCACAGGGACCCAAGGTCAGCAGGTTATGATCGACCCCGGTTTCCGCGGTGATTTACGGGAAGTACCCATTTCGGTATTAGCCTATATCGGTGATGCAGTGTATGAATTGACAGTCCGTCTCAGGCTATGCTGCCAGAGCAAGGCCAAATCCGGGGCGCTGCACCGCCAATCCGTCAAGCTTGTGCGGGCGGGTGCCCAGGCAGCAGCTATCCGTAAATTATTGCCAATACTGACCGAGGAAGAAAGCAGCATTTATCGGCGCGGCCGCAACAGCCAGCCTGGCAGTATGCCCAAAAACGCCGATCCGGCTGACTACCTGGCGGCTACGGGATTCGAGGCGCTGATCGGGTACTTGTACCTGAAAGAAGAGAAAAGCCGGCTGGACGAGTTGCTGGCTAT
>JAEXPB010000359.1 GCA_023438965.1 Bacillota bacterium
GTATGGCAGTCTATTTACTTTTATGATTGATTAAATGTCGGTTTTGTCCACCTGTTGATCTGTTTTCTACCGCTGGTTCGCCGCTGGCGGCGCTATAATGGCAATAGATCATCGCAGTGTCAGTAGACTAGAAATGAGGTTATCAGCATGGCGCAATTATTTCCCCGCACCGAAGTCGGCGGCGTGTCCGTCTCCCGCATGATCATCGGATCGAACTGGATCCTGGGTTACAGTCATCGCGGACCGGCGGATGAGGAGACCATCCGCAAGGTGAACAGCACACCGGCAGCGATTGCCGATATGCTGGAAGTTTTCCTGCACGCCGGCGTCGACACCCTGATGGCGCCGGTCAACAGCAGCCCGCTGCTGATCGACGGCATCAAGACCGCTGAGGACCGCACCGGCCAGAAGATCATTCTGGTCGATACGCCGGCGATCAACGTCGACGACAATGCGCAGGCCCGCCGCGAAGCGGAAATGACCATTGCCCGCAGCCAGCAGGCCGGCGCGACCTTCTGCCTGATCCACCACAGTTCGGCCGAACAGCTGGTCAACAAAAACAAGCGGACCATCGACCGATTGCCGGACTATCTGCAGATGATCCGCGACCATGGCATGATCCCTGGCCTTTCCGCGCACATGCCGGAGCTGATCCTGTATTCCGACGCCAACGGCTATGATGTGCAGACCTATATCCAGATCTACAATTGCCTGGGCTTCCTGATGCAGATCGAAAT
Organism: Bacillota bacterium; assembly: GCA_023438965.1. Lineage (GTDB taxonomy): Bacteria > Bacillota > Clostridia > Saccharofermentanales > UBA5734 > UBA8949. The sequence continues at coordinate 738 of JAEXPB010000359.1, forward strand.
CGAGTATATCAACAAGGTGATCTGGAACGCCCAAAAACCGGTGATGACCATCAAGCCGATGGCCGCCGGCCGGGTGACCCCTTTTGTCGGTCTTAATTTCTCCTGGGCGACAATCCGGCCTTGCGACATGGTGACAGTCGGTTGCATGACGCCGACCGAGGCTGCAGAAGACATCGAGATCTCGATGGCGGCATTTGAAAAGCGCCTGCCGAAGGTGGTCGGGCGCAGCAGCCCGAGCAAGACGCCGATCATGGTTGATTGAATAAAAAATCCACGCCGCGGCGTGGATTTTTTCTTGTCCATAAAGGCTTGCCGGCCGGGCGGTTCAAGTACTGATGAGGTCAACGACCAGCGGCAGCAGCCTGGCCGCCAGTTCGGCGTTTTTCGACTGGATCCAGTCGAGGATGGCTTGCACTTGTTCCCAGCGCTGACCGGGGCTGGCCGCCAGGTTGGCGATATCCTGCAATTCATGGACCTTGTTGAGAATATCGGTCATTTCCCGACTATTGGCGGCGTAATTTTCCAAGATCCAGAGATAGGTGTTCTCAAATGAACTGAGCAGTATTTTGCGTTGCTGGCGGGAATCCCAACGGTAAGCCTTTTGCATCGACTCCGCACAGGAGTGAATGGAACTGACATCATAACCCATATCCAGTTGGGCTTTAAAGCGGATCAGTTTACTGAGGATGCTCTCGACATCATCAAGGTAAAAATGGGTAATCGAAGCCATCAAACCCGATTCCCAGCCCGGAATAATGCCATGAAAGACTTTCGTGGCTTCCAGCCTCAGTTTGCGGGCTTGCCCGGCATCTTTTTCCTTCAGGACTTTCCTGCATTGTTCGATATAAATATCGCAGGACTCCCGAATTGAACGCTCCATGCTTGTTTACCTCTGGTGTCTGACTCATCGGCCAGTCCAATGCCGTCATGTTTTTTGCATGTCATACCGATTATAGGGAATTTGTCATAACTTGTCAAAACATGTCAGCATAAAATTGGTAGATTTTTGACAAATAGCGATGCAAAATCGGTACTTTTCGGTTTTTAAATAATTCAATTGGCCTTCCAGCCGAAAAAAGCCGGACCGAGACGGTCCGGCTTTCAGGAATTCAGAGCTTTCAGGGATCAGAGGCGGGAATAGCCGAAGCTGTTGACCAGGGCGTCAATCTTGCGTTTGGCCCTGCAATCCGGGCAATCCGCCGGTGAGTAAGTGGCATAGCCCGGCACATCCTCAATGGAGAAGATGGCCCGAATCGGGATATCGCGGACAACCGGAATGGCGCTGAATATGGCGCAGATGCCGCTGATGCGCCCGTTATAATAGTCAATGCATTCCATAGCCTGGGTGATGGTATGGCCGGTCGTCGCCGAAGCAACGAGCAGCAGGACATTGCGATTCCAGATCATGTGCTGCATATTGTCCCGGAACATCAACTGGCCGCTGGTATTGATCTCCGGGGTCAGGATATGGATGTGGCTGCCGGCGTTCATCGCCCGGTTGCCGCCATCACTGAGCGCGGCGGCCAGAAAGGCCGCCAGCACTTCCGTGCCGTCGAGGCAGACAATGGTATCCACCGGCGTCAACTGGGCGTATTGGTCAGCCAGAACTTGAGCGGCCAGACGGGCGGTCGAATGCTCGCACTTGATTTCTGTCATGTCGACATAAAAATTGATGTGTGAGTTGCGAGTCGCGAAATGGCCTGGCGTAACACGCATGCTGACCAGGGGCTGCTGACTTGATTTGATTTCGCGGGAACGTGTTTCCATATGCTGTCCTCCTCATCACCGTTTGGAAAAATCCTGCTGGAGCTTGTGGACCGACATTGGATGGGACTAAGCTGTACCTTTATTATAAGCGGTTGCCTGTGAATATGCCAGACCTCTTCCCAAATCGGCCAAATGGTATATAATAAGAGCGGAAATGGTAGAAATATAAAAATATTAAGATTAGTGCATGAAGAACGCTTAATATTTTCATACCTTGCCGATCATAATCATGGAGGTGCTTGACATGAGCAAAAACGAACTGCCGGACTGGCAGAATCCTGCCGTGCTGCAGCGGGGCCGCGAACCGGCCCATGCCAGCTTTTTCCCTTATCCCAGCCTGGCGGCCGCCCGCAGCGGCCAGCGCGGGCAGTCTTCCTGCTATCGGCCTCTGAATGGCAGCTGGCGTTTCCTCTGGAATCCGGAACCGCGCCTGGCGCCGCTTGATTTCTTTCAGCCGGATTTTGATGATGAGGCCTGGGACAGCATCCCGGTGCCGTCATGCTGGGAAATGCACGGTTATGGTCAGCCCAACTACACCAATGTCAATTATCCGTTCCCCTACGATCCGCCGCATGTACCGGATGATACACCGGTTGGCTGCTACCGTCGGGTCTTCATGATCCCGGAATCATGGGAAAGCAAGAAGATTTTCATCTGCTTTGACGGCGTCGACTCCTTCTATGAAGTTTATGTCAACGGCATCTATGTCGGCTGCTCCAAAGTGCCGCATATGCCGGCGGAATTCGACCTGACCCGGGTGGTGGCGCCCGGTGAGAACCTGGTCGCGGTCAAAGTCTGGCAATACAGCGACGGTGCGTATCTGGAGGATCAGGACTGCTGGCGGCTGCAC
>JAEXPB010000334.1 GCA_023438965.1 Bacillota bacterium
GAACCTATCTGAAAAACATCGATCCCTTCATGCGCTTTTTCCCGTTCATCATGAAAGGCCGCAATGAATCGGCGGTCTATTTCAAGCAGCAGATCGATGTCACGGCGATGCGGGCCTATTTGAAAGAAAAGAACCGCGAAGTCGCCGCCAGCGGCGAAGGAGCCAAGGCAACGATCTTCCACGCCATACTCGCCGCCGTGGTCAAAACCGTCGGTGAACGGCCGCAGCTGAATCGCTTCATCATCGGCCGCCGGGTATACCAGCGGAATCGTTTCTCCTGCGCCTTCGTCGTCAAAAGCGAATTCAAGGACGATGCCAATGAGGAAATCCTGATCATGACCTTCGATCCCAGCGAATCGATGCAGGACATTTCAGCCCGGATCCAGCAAGAAATCCACAAAGTCCGCGAAGTGGCCATGCAGAAGACCAAGCAGCGCCATGGTGCCGTCAATTGGCTGAATTACCTGATGAGCATCCCGCGCATCATCCTGCGCGGCGTGGTCCGTTTCCTGGCCTATCTTGATTATCACGGCTGGCTGCCCGGCTGGGTCATTGACGTGGATCCGATGCATACAAGTATTTTCGTCTCCAATCTGGGCAGTCTGAACATCGACGCCCCTTTCCATCACCTGTATGAATGGGGGACCACCTCGGTATTCATGACGATTGGTCTGATGCATCGGGTACCGGTCGTCATGCCGGATAGCACGATCGCCCCGCGGGAAGTGCTGAACATCGCCTTGACCCTTGACGAGCGGATCAGCGACGGCTATTATTTTGCCAAAACCATCAAGCGGTTCCAATACTATATGGAAAATCCGGCCGAATTGGACAAGCCGGCGGCACCGGCCACTGCGCAAGCCTGAACCGGACGCGGCTGCGGTATTCGTCCTGTAATCTGCGTTACCGGAATGAAGTTGCGATGACCCGCCGGATAGTGTACAATCAGCATGAGCCTTGACGCTCATGTTGATTGAACTGATGGAGGAATGAAAAATGGTTGTAACCAAAGATATGATTATCTCGGAAGTCCTGAATATTGATCAGGGCACCGTGCCGATTTTCTTCAAGAACGGCCTGCATTGTCTGGGCTGTGTGATGGCTTCCGGCGAAACCATCGAAGAAGCCTGCATGGTGCATGGCATCGACTGCGAGCAGCTGGTTTTCGAGCTGAACAACTACTTCGAAACCAAGGATCTCCCGCCGGCGAACGCCTGAACGTCAGCCATTCGTGATTGCTGGCAGATAATCGGCAAGCCCGTTCACCGGGCTTGCTTTTTTTCGTCCGGATGTTTCAGCGCTGGTTGCCGGGCCGCCGGCGGTCGGCTGATTCCTGCATCCGTTTCCGATGCTTGCGCGTTGTGCGGTCCGGTTGGCCGGACGGGCCCGGCAGACGATCGATTGCCGGCCGCCGCTCTGACATCAGGATGAAGTAGCCCTGGTCGGGCCAGACCCGCACGCCGCCGAACACACTGTTCATCTTGTTCTGGTACCAGGGCAGCCGTTTGACGACCAGATACAGGCGCCCGCCTTCTTCGAGCTGGCGCCAGCTCTGTTCGATCAGGCGGCGGGCAACGGAAAAATCCGTATGATAGGGCGGATTGCAGAGGATCAGGGTAAATTTCTCCGGCGTCACCGCTGCCGGTCCGTCCCCGGCCACAATCCGAACGCCCGGGCAGCCGTTGCGTTCGGCGTTCAGGCGGGCGATGCGCACGGCCAGCGGATCGATATCGACCAGGACAACCTGCTCCGGCCGCAGCGCCTTGGCGGCCGCCAGACCAACCAGGCCACAGCCGCAACCCAGGTCCAGCACCCGGTCGTCCGGACGCAGCTCGACCTTAGCCACCATGGCCAGGGTGCCGGCATCCGGCTGACGCGGCGAAAACAATTGCGGGTCGGTGGTCAGGTCGAGGGTCTGCTGCCAGATTTGCACTTGATATGACATGCCGGTCTCCTTGGCGAAATGGCTATGCTTCCGCAATGGCGGTTACGGACAGGTGTCGGGCTTCCCGCAGCCGCAGGAATAACAGGAGCAAGCTGGTACCGCCGATCACGGCATAGGCCGGGATCACTATCGCCAGGCTGTTGAAGAAGCTGGCCAGGTCCCACAGGCTGTGCAGCGCGGCAGCCAGCAAGAAGACAAGGAGAACCCGGAATGAGACCAGCCGGCCGGTTCGCGCCCGCTCCCGCCAAAGCGTGGCCGTGATCAGGCCGGTCCAGGCGGCATGTCCGGCTGGCGACAGCAAGCCGCGGATAATGATGGTCTGATTTAGCGCCGCCAGGCTGCCTCGGGAACCAACCAGCGCAACCAGTTCATAGCCCATGGTTTCCAGGGCGGCGAAAGCCATCCCTGTCGCCACGCCGAACAGCAGGCCATCCAATTCCGAGCGGAAGCGGCGGCGCAGAATAATGTACAGGGCGATCGAGACAATCAGCTTGGCAAATTCTTCGATCGGTCCAACCCAGGCCAGGGGCAGCGGCGATTGTCTCGACAGGGTCGTGTGCTCCAGTGTGCCGGCAGCCAGGGTTCCGATCAGTCC
>JAEXPB010000422.1 GCA_023438965.1 Bacillota bacterium
CCGCTGATCCGGCCGGCAGCCCAAGCAGCGTGTCCGGATTATGCGCGGCCACCAAACGCCGGCCTGGCGGCACCGCAGCCGCCTCGGCCAGAGCCAGGCCCGGCACGGCATCCGGCCGGCCGGTCCGCAGATCCTCCAGACCGATGACAAGCCAGTCGACACCCCGGACGGGTACGACACAACCGGTGTTTTCCAAGACGGTTATACCGATCCGACGCAAGCCTTCCACCGTCCGGTCCGTGTCATGATTGCCGCGCACAGCCAGAAAGGGGCAGGCTGCCAGATCCCGCAGCTGGCGGATCCGGCGCATCAAGTCCAGCGCCTGTCCCAGATGCGCCGGACTGCCGGTCAGGTCGCCGGCAAAAACGACCACATCCGGCCGCGCTTCGGCACAGGCCCGCAGCAAATGCTCCGGCGGCAGCCGGAAATACTCGGCGTGCAGATCGCTGAACAACAGGACACGCAGATTGGCCGGCGGCGATTCCGACTCGTCCTGCTGCACGCGAACAGTGCTGCAGTCCAGCCGGGTCGGTTCCCAAAAGGCGCGCAGCAGCAGCAGCAAAGCGGTCAGCAGCAGCGACGGCCAGATAACCAGGGGCGCCAGGGCAAGCCAGTCAGGCATTGGATAGCCTCCCGTTCCAAGCAGATATGCTATAATGATCAAGGTTAAAAGACTTGCCTTGAGGCGCAGAAGAGGAGAATATCATGCCGGAAAAAGAATTTACCTTCGAAATTGTCAAGTCCCTGGGCCAGCTCAGCACCAGCCGCTCCGGCTGGAACCGCGAGGTCAACATGGTCAGCTGGAACGGCGGGCAGCCCAAGCTGGACATCCGGGATTGGGCCCCCGACCATTCCAAAATGGGCAAGGGCATATCCCTGACCGGTGAAGAAACCGCCATTCTGAAAGAGATCCTGGCTGAGCACGATTCATTCGAAGACTGATCAAAGCAAATCATGCCGCAGCTGTTCGCCGCTCAGCGGTGACAACGCGGCGACCGGTACGTCCAGGACGGTGACGGCGCCCCGCCGGCCGGCCTGGGCCATCCGGAAGACAGCCCGGGCATAAGCCGCCAGCACGCTGGAGGTGAATTCCGGGTTGCTATCCAGTTGCAGGGAAAATTCAGCCATCTGGCGACAATCCGGCGAGGTTTCGCCGTTCCGGATGACAAATCCGCCATGCGGCAGCTTGGCGTGTTTTTCCTGCAATTCGGCCAGGCTGATGAAGTGAATGGTCGTGTCATAATCGGCAAAGTAGGCCGGCATGGTGACGATGGCCTGCTCGATGGCCTGCCGGTCGGCGTCCGGCGCGACGGCAACATAGCATTCGCGGCGATGTTTCTCCCGGGTGGTCAACAGCCGGTTTTCGTTGCTGCGCGCCGCCTGCAGAGCCGATTCGAGGGGAATGGTGTACTGGCGGGCGTCCAGGACGCCGGGGATGCGGCGAATCGCATCGGAATGGCCCTGACTGACACCCTTGCCCCAGAAGGTATAATCCTGCCCGGCCGGCAGCACACTGCCGAACAGCGTACGGACAAGCGAAAACAGGCCAGGGTCCCAGCCGCAGGAGATCAGCGCAAGATGGCCGTTGGCCTCGGCGATTTGGTTCATCCGGTCAAAGTAGGCGGGGATGTTGGCATGGGTGTCAAAACTGTCGACAGTATTGAACAGGGCGGCCAGGGCCGGACCCTGCACGGGCAGGTCGGTGGCGGATCCGCCGCAAAGGATCATGACGTCGACCTTGTCGCGCCAGGCTGCGGCGTCAGCCAGGGCAGCCACGGGCGTCGCGCCGGCCGGTCGGATGGTTGATGGATCGCGGCGGGTCAGGATAACGGTCAGCTCAAGGTCGGGATTCTGCCGGACCGCCAGCTCGAGGCCCCGGCCCAGATTGCCGTAACCGGCCATGCCAATGCGGATTTTATGGTTGTTCATCGTACGTCCTCCGATTTTTGATCAATGATGCCCGCGCGTGCGTCCGCGGCAAGGCGAATTGCGGCAGTCGTCCGCCGGCCGATCAGAAGCCCAGGTTCTGCAGGAACTCGACAGCCAGCTCCGGCCAGCGCCGGATATCCGGATACTCATCAGCCAGGCCGAGACCATGCGGCCCATGCGGGAAAATGTGGCAGGCGAAAGGAACCTGGCGCGCGGCCAGGCTGCTGGCCATCAGCAGCGCGTTTTCCACGGGCACGCACGTGTCATCGGCAGTATGCCAGATGAAAGCCGGCGGCGTTCGCCGGTCCACCCGGTTTTCGAGCGAAAAGTCGCCCAGCTGGGTGGCTGTGGCATTTTCGCCCAGCAAGTTGAAAAAGGAGCCGACATGGCCGGAACGATTGAAAGTGATGACCGGATAACAAAGGACCATGGCATCCGGGCGGTTATCGGCGGCATCCCACATTGTGCCGGCCGAAGCGGCCAGATGGCCGCCGGCGGAAAAGCCCAGTATGGCAATCTTGTCCGGCTTCGTCCCCAGGGCGGTCGCCCGTTCCCGGGCCTGGCTGATCGCCCGCCGGGCATCCAGAACCGGCGAGGGATTCAAGTCAGGATTGACCCGATAATCCAGCACATAGGCATTGAGGCCCAGATCGTTCAAGCGACGAGCTACCGGCTCGCCTTCATGGGGTGCTTTCAAATGATAGCCACCGCCGGGACAAACGATGACGGTGCCGCGACCGGCGCCCTGTTCCGCAGGATAATAGGTCAGGGACGGATCACATGATTTGAACGTGCCGCAGGCGCTGCCGCTCGAAACTTTCTTTTCCGCTTCCGCCCAGAGCATAATTTTTTCTGATGACATAGCGAGTCCTCCTGTACACGATGATTCTACCACAAGAAGAGGCCGATGGATTCATGCCAGGCATATTTTCACCCGGCTGGCCGTTTTTTTATCAGTTGCCAGACCCGGATCAGACCGGTAAAATAAAGGCAGCTGCCCATTGCGCCATGTCAGCCGGCAGCTGGAGGTGACTGTTCCGATGAAAAGTCAAAACCGGGCCTGGGTGTTGCTGGCCTTGCTGTTCGTATTCTGGGGGACCTTGCCAGCCAGCCCGTTCGCTTATTTTGCCGCGATGATCCGCGAATGGAGCGGCCTGCTGCTCGGCCAGCCATTCCTGCCGGGCGCCTGGCAGGCGGTGCTGATCTATCTGCTGCTTGGTCTTTTGCTGGCGACACTGCTGCTGCTCGGCCGCAGCCGCAACCGTCTGTATATTGCCGGTGTCTGCGCGCTGGCGGAGATGACCCACCATTTGATCAGCTGCCTTCGAACCAGCCGGATTACCTCGGTCTCACTGGCCATAGCCATCGGGCTGGCCCTGGCGCTGCTTTTCCTGCTGATCAAAGCCAAGAGCCCTGCGCTTTGGCTCTCTGACGCCTTTGTCGTTTCCCTGGCTGTCTGGCTGCTCTACGACGGCCTGGTTTTCCCGCTGGGCAAGCTCCTGGACCTGAAAACGACAGTTGCAGCGCCCTTCCTGCCGATTCCGGAACACTCGTTGCTGGAGAACCTGTCGGGCGCCCTGGGCCTGCCCCTGTTGGTTTGGGCTGCGCTGCCAGTTCTGATGGCGATCCTGCCCCTGGTATTCCTGGGCGCCAATCGCCAGAAAGGCTGAAAGATGTTTGAAAAAATACTGGACGCCGATGGAAACACGCAATTACCGGCCATGTCGAATGAGACGGCGGCCGCCCGCATCCGCGAGC
>JAEXPB010000479.1 GCA_023438965.1 Bacillota bacterium
CTGGACGGCTGCCGATCTTTTGACCGCCGTGAGCTGGATATTACGGAAGCCATCGCGACGGTCGAACGCCAGGCCGTACCGGCTAGCCGATCAGCAGGCTGTTCAACGTCGATGCCGCTGGTTACAGTCCAATCAACCTTCCTGGCCCATCCGGTCCATAACCTGATCTTCGCCCGCTGGCAAGCCGTCGCCAGCGACGCAGCCGATCACCCGGGCTTTTCCGGCACTTTCCATTATGAGCGAGTTGCGGACAGCGGCGCGACCACCCAGACGACCTATTCCGGCACCGGCATCCGTTTCGATTGCACCTTTGCCGGCGGCATCTCCTACCGGACTGCGATCCGGATCACGACGGACGGCCAGACCATGCCGCTGGCTGACGGCCTGCAAATCCGGCAAGCCACCTATATCGTCGCTGCCATTGATATCGGCACCAGCGTGAAAGGCATCGATACCGAGCTGACCAGCCATCCGGTGCCGGCCATGTCGGTCAAAGCCGACTGGGATGTATTACGCCAGTCCCACCGCCAAGCCTTTGCCGCTGTTCTCGGCCGTCTGTCGCTCCGGGTCGATCTGCCGGCCAGCCACCTGCCGACCGACCAGCGGGTCGCCGGGATTCGTGCTGGCGAAGCGGATCCGGCGCTGCCCCTGCTTTATTGCCAGTACGGCCGTTATCTGCTCACATCATCTTCGATCTGCGGCGAGTTACCGGCCAATCTGCAGGGCAAGTGGAATGACCGGATCGATCCGCCGTGGGAATGCGATTATCACTTCGACATCAACCTGCAAATGAATTACTGGATGGCTGAAGCAGCGGCCATGCCGGAATGCGCCGAAGCGCTGATCCAATATGTCGAACGTTTCGTCCCCCATGCCCGCCAGGCGGCGATGGACCTGTATGGCTGCCGCGGCGTCTGGTTCCCGCTGCAAACCGACGCCTGGGGCCGGGCAACGCCGGAAAGCTATGGCTGGTCGGTCTGGATCGGCGCCGCGCCCTGGATCGCCCGACATCTCTGGCAACATTACGAATATGGCGGCGACCGGGACTATCTCCGCAGCCGGGCCTACCCCTTCTTCCGCGAAGTCGCCTTGTTCTATGAAGACTACCTGGTCGCGGACCCGGATGGCACACTGCAGATCATGCCCAGCCAGTCGCCGGAAAACCGCTTCGCGGGCACCGGCATGTGGCCGGTCAGCATCGGGATTTCTGCCGCCATGGATGTCCAGCTGGCGTACGACGCATTCGGTTATGCGATCCGATCCGCGGAGATCCTGGGGGTCGATGCCGGTGATCGCGTCCGATGGATGGCGATGCAAAGCCGGCTGCCGCCGTTCCGGATCGGTTCCGACGGTCGTCTGCTGGAGTGGGAACGTGAGCGGGAAGAAGTTGAACCGGGGCACCGGCACCTGTCGCACTTGTATGGACTCTTCCCGTCCGATCTCTTCAATCCGATCGACCGGCCGGCCGAATACGCGGCAGCTATCCGTTCCCTGGAGCAACGCCTGGCCTGTGGCGGCGGCCATACCGGCTGGAGCCGGGCCTGGGTGGCTTGTTTCTTTGCCCGGATCGGCCGCGCCGAGGAGATGTGGCAGCATTTATACGCCCTGCTGACTGATTTTGCCACCGTCAGCTTGCTCGATCTGCACCCGCCGCGCATTTTCCAGATCGACGGCAATCTCGGTGCTGTCGAAGCGGTACTGCAGAGCCTGGTCCAATGCTGGGGCGGCAAAGTCCATCTGCTCCGCGCCTTGCCGGCGGCCTGGCCGACCGGTTCATTATCCGGCATCCGGGTGCCGGGCGGTCACACGCTGGCTTTAGACTGGCACGAAGGTCGGCTGACCTGTTTGACAATCCGGCTGGGATTTGGCGGCAGTTTGACGCTGGCCGGATTGGCCGGGCAGCTGATGCCGAACGCCGTCCCGGCCGCTGATGATGCGGCGCCGGAAACACCGGTGTCAGCAGAGCCGGCACCGGTGTTGGTCAGGACTGCCGATGAGGATCTGGTGATCAGCGGCACAGCCGGCCAGACGGTGCGATTGATTTCGGTCTGAATACCGAATCGATATGACCACGACTGCTCAAGCGAACCTGCCAATCAATCAATTGACCTGCCGCAGGTAAATCACCTGGCTGTCCATGTCGCCGTACAGGTTGCCCTGCAGACCGGCATGCATCAGGCCGCGGCCGCTGCGGACGCCGTACCCCTCGACCTCGTAACGGGCATCCGGGTCGAGACCGGCCAGACGGATATTTTCATGGCTGGCGTAATTCAACTGCATGCTCTGTCCGTAAACCATCAGCACAGCTTCACTCTTGTCGGGGAGAACAAACTCAAAGGCGGCATAATCCTTTTCCCAGGCGGAAGCCAGCCGATAGAGGCCGCCGGTCTGGGTGATGTGGCGCAGCTGCTTGTGCCGGGCGACGTAGCCGGCGATTTCGGCGATTTCCGCTTCCGTGCAGTTGTTCAGGTTTTCGCCGATGGCCAGAGAGCCCATCATGGCCACCTGGGCCTGGAAACGCAGCGGCGACTGGCGCCGGTTGGTGTTCGGCGTGAATTCCCGGCTGATATGGCAGCCGCCGCCGGCGAATTTGGACAGCATCAGATATGTGAAGCCTTCATGCAGCCTCAGGATATCCAGCGGATCCTGGTTGTCGCTGCGGTTGATCCGGCAGGAGAAACGGGTCATGCCCAGGTCGACCCGCTGGCCGCCGCCGGCGCAATTCTCGATCAGCAGGTTCGGGAAACGCTCCGCCAGGGCATTATAAAACTTGTACAGGTTGCGGACATAGCGGACACCGATGGTTTTCTGCTCTTCCGGCGGCAGCAATGCGCAGCCGTACTCGATGATCATGCGATTATAATCCATTTTATAGTAATCGATCTGGCAGGTTTCGATGATGTGGATCACCTTCTGCAGAATGTCTTGCCAGACTTCATCCAGGGCAAAGTTGAGCACCACGCGATTCATGTGGAAACAATAAGGCTCCCGGGACGGATAGCGCAGCACCCAGTCCGGGTGTTCCTTGACCAGCCGGCTTTCCGAGCTGGCGATCTCCGGCTCGACCCAGAGGCCGAACTGCAGGCCGCGGGCATGCAGGGCATCGGCGATGTTTTTCAACTGGTGGGGGAAGCGCTCCGGATTGATGTTCCAGTCGCCCATGCCGCTGGGGTAATTGTCACCGTGTCCAGACCAGCCGGCATCGATCAGCAAGGCTTCGGCGCCGACGGCGACCACGCGGTCGATGATGCTCATGATCTTTTCTTCATTAATATTGCCGCGGAAGCAGCCGTAGGCATTGTATATCACCGGCAGCCGGCGGTCGCGGTCCACTGCGCGCATCAGGTAATTGCGCTGGTAGTCGTGCAGATTGCGGCTCATGCCGGAAAATCCGTCTTGGGTCCAGCCGGCTGTAAAAACCGGTGTTTCGAAGCACTCGCCCGGCTGCAGCGGCCACTCGAAATCCAGGTCGTTGATGCCGCCGGTGATCGTGACTTGTTCATAGGCATCTTTTTCGACGATGATCTTGAAGCTGCCGCTCCACTCCAGCGTGCCGTAATAGACCTGGCCGGTC
>JAEXPB010000513.1 GCA_023438965.1 Bacillota bacterium
CCCTGAGCTTGGGGGTACTGACGGTTCCGCGGCGGCCGCTGCTGCCGACGGTATACACCAATTGCCTGGCCATTGAATTGGGTTGAGCCGAGAAAACTATTGAAATAAAATGTGGTTCGGTTTATAATAAAAACACAGGATATCCCAGCGGTATCCCGTGGGTTTCTAAATTGCTTTAGATGACCGTCGAGGCGCTTACTCGGCGGTCATCGCTTTGTGAATGACTTGATCAGACATACCGTGATCAGCAGGATCAGGTATAATATGACTAAGTATTCCATCAGCAACCACCTCCTTTAGCAGAGGTGGGAACCGTCATGAATATCCTGTGTTAAAGGCATTATAGCATGAATATAGTTCTGAAACCATACCGAAACGGGTTGTTATATAAATATAATAAATATATACGTGATTCATAAATATACATTTCCTGTTGACAACTGGTGCCGTTGTGTGATTTGCTTAATCAGCGTTGATCTGATTGGTGTTTGCTCGGATATGCCGGTCAGGGCTTTACCTGAACCGCTTGAATAATAGTATGTATATAATGAATAAAACTAATGTACCATATTACAACCTGGCTTCGCGATACTGCCGGGGCGACAGGCCGATCTGCTGCCGGAAGAACCGGCAGAAATAGCTGGCATCCTGGAATCCAGTCAGCCGGGCGACCTCCTGGACGGTATAATGGCTGCTCAGCAGCAGATCCTCGGCTTTTCGGATCCGCAAATCAAGCAGGTAATCGATCGGCGCGACATTGTAGACAGCCCGGAACAGGCGGCGGAAATGGGTCGGGCTCAGTGCACATTCTTGAGCCAGTTGAGACAGCGTAATCGGTTCCATGAACCGGTCGTCGATGTACTGGCAGGCCGGGAGCGTTTTCTGATAAGCATCGGCGTCAACCTCGAGCTGCATCTTTTCCCAGAAAAAAGCGGTCAGCAATTCATAGAGGATGGACCGGCTGCGCATGCGGAAGCCTGGCCGCTTCAAATTCCAGATCTCCACCAGCTGCCGGAACAGGCGTTCGAAGGCGGGCAGATTGCGCGGGCGCAGCACCTGCATCTGCTCCAGGAGCTGCGAGGCCGCGATGGCGCCGGACTGGCGGCTTACTGTGAAGTTGATGGTATAGTGGTTGAAGTCGGCCGGCTCATCATTACGGACAATATAGGGAATGCTGGACGGCAGGAAGGCGATCTCACCGGCTTCCAGACGCCGCAGGCAGCTTTGCTGGCCGACACGCTGCAGATAGGCGCAGCGGCCGGACAAGGCGCCGACCAGCCCGCAGACCTGACGGCCTGCTTCATATCCCCGGTAGATTGAACCATGGCGCATATTACCGGCCTGTGCCAGGACAACATCATCGATGACGAGGTCAAAATCTTCAATATAGCGAGGCTGCATAACTGAACTCCCCAGGATTCGCGTTTGACAGATTACCAACAAGATCAGCATAGAACGGCACTTTCGGCCTGTCAATCCAATGTTGTTTAAAGATGGACAGATAGTGATATAAATGGACAGATGCTTTCTGGCATCGTCTGGTTGGCGTTGCTATGATGATCCTATACAGGAGGTGACCGAAATGAAAAAAGTACCCTTAATGGCCTGGTATTTCCCCAACTGGCATCCCGACTCCCGCAATGACGAGTGGCATGGCAAGGGCTGGACCGAATGGGAGTGCACCAAGTGCGCCCGGCCGCGCTTCCCGGGGCACGAACAGCCGAAGGTGCCTCTCTGGGGCTATGAAGACGAGTCCGATCCGACTGTCATGGCCAAGAAAATCGATACGGCGCTGCAGTACGGCATTGACGGCTTCCTCTGGGACATGTATTGGTTCGAGGATGGCAGCTATCGCCTGAATGCCCTGGATAAAGGCTTTTTCGGCGCCAAGAACAACGAGAAATTTAAAATCGCCCTGATGTGGTGCAACCATGACCCGATCTATGTCCATCCGGCCAGCCGGCGTTTTGTCCGTCCGGCACTGCTGCCGGGTGAGCTCAGTCCGGAAGCCTTCCGGCGAGGCTCGGACTATTTCATCCAGAATTATTTCTGGCGGCCGAATTACCTGCGGATCGATGGTAAAGTCTTCTTCGTGATCTGGGACCTGGATAAATTGATCAAGAATTATGGCGGCTTGAACGGCACCCGCCTGATTTTCGACGATTTCCGCAAACGCGTCGCCGATGCCGGACTCGGTGAACTGTACCTGGCTTGTGAAGGTACGCATGTCGAAGGCTTCAACAAGAAGGATCGCGATACTTACAACCACATCCTCAAAGCGGTTGGCATCGACGGAACCGTACGGTATAGCTGGCCGCTCCAGCCATACCATTTCCCCGATATCGCCTACGACGACTATATGGCGAACGGCATCCGGACGTTTGGCGAAGACACGGCGTTGAACGACCAACCGACCAGCATCACCATTTCCACCGGCTGGGATGTCAGTCCCCGGACGGTTCAATCGGAAATGTATGAAGATATCGGCTATCCCTTCTCGCCGGTGGTCACTAACAATACGCCGGATAAATTCGAAACGGCTTTACGCGCGGCGAAGGCCTTTGCCGACAGCGACCAGTTCACCGGTGATCTGATTGCCCTGTCGACCTGGAACGAATGGACGGAAGGCAATTACCTCGAACCGAGCACGCAATATGGTTATCAGCACCTGGAAGCGGTCCGGCGGGTTTTCGGCGCCGGGAAGTAACTGCCGGGCGCAAAATGAAATGAAGCGGGCGCCTGGAAAGGAAGTTGACCGATGTATACCGAGGATATCCAGCAATCGTCAGAATACCGCCAGCAATACCTGGATAGCATTCAGCGCCTGATCGCCCGGCAGCAGCTCGCGGCTGACCGTGCGCGCCAGGAATATCTGTCCCCGGAACAGCTGGCTGCCGATCCGGAGCGCTACCGAAGGGATCTGGCGCACTTGCTGGGCTGGCCCCTGACGGAGCCGCGTCCGACGTGCCGTCCTTCCGTCCGGGAAATCCCTGTCGCCGTGACAGCTGAAGCGACCATTACCCGACTCCAGATCGAAGTGCTGCCAGATTTCTGGTATTACGGCCTGTTGTTTGTCCCGCAGTCGCCGCGCGATCGGAATCAATCTGTCCGGATGCCGCTGGTAATCTGCCAGCATGGCGGCTATGGCACGCCGGAGCTC
>JAEXPB010000051.1 GCA_023438965.1 Bacillota bacterium
AAACCGTACCTAATCGCCCTTTATAATCCTGGTATTTTTCTTCAGTGTTGATAAAGTACCCTTTGCCACCGGCTGATCCGGGTCCATTCCAGTCCGCGTTAACGGCCATTCGGTCAATGGAAAAAACGAAATAAATGATCCCACCGATTGTTTCCACTCGGATGTTCTGCAGGATACCGGGGAAAATGTCAACGGAGATTTTATCTGTATACATGATCTGAAGCAGTTCATCGATATGATAATTACTTGCAAGGGATGAAATGCCGGCAATCTTTAAATTCGCCTCAAGACTGCTTACGCTTCGCTTCAGCGATTCGTTCGCATCAGACAACGCCTTGTTTTCTTGCACAAGGATAGCCATTCGATCAGGAGCAGAAGAAGTAGAAACCAGTTGACTCGTCGCAATCACATCAGTATTTTTCTTTCCAGCTAGAGAACAAGAAACTCCGCCAAATAAGATTAGAAAACATAGAATAAATGGTGTGACATTTTTCCATTTCATATTCCTACCTCATCCTTGAATAAGCAGCTTTTCACTTGCACCGCATCATGACTGGACTGAGTTGACGGAAATGAATATTCATAATTATATTATACGCGTTTTTTTCGATTGTCAAATAGGCAGGATTAGGCTTTATCAGCAGCCCATTCTTACGGCGTCTTTTCCGTCTTGAGCGCGGGCTTCTGACAGCGCGGGGATGGAACTATAGACACCGTTGGCATTGACCACTGCAGAGCGTCAAAGCCGCTGCTTGAGGTGAAGTGCCTAAACAAACAGCGCCTACTTCCCCACCCTCGCAAGCAGCGGCCAATGCTTACGGCGTCTTTTCCGTCTTGAGCGCTGGCTTCTGACAGCGCGGGGATGGAACTATAGACGCCGTTGGCATTGACCACTGCAGAGCGTCAAAGCCGCTGCTTAAGGTGGGGGGAGGCGCTGTATTTGTTTAGGCGCTTCCTGGGGAGGCACCGTATTTGTTTGATCTACCTTGCATTGAAAATACAAACGGCGCCTACTTCCCCGCCCACGTGCTGGCCATAGGCCAGCACTTGAGGCGGGGGAGGCGCCGTAATGTCTTTTCAATGCTTTTATTCTTCTTCTTCTTCTTTCATGCGGGCCTTGGCGTCGGCGATGACTTTGTCGGCCACCAGCTGCGGCGCCTGCTCGTAGCGGGCGAACTGGATGGTGTACCAGCCGCGTCCTTGGGTCATGGATTTCAGGTCGGTTGCGTACTTGGCCATTTCCGAGGTCGGCACTTCGACAGAGACGATTTGCTCGCCGTTGTCCGGATTGATGCCCATGATCCGGCCGCGCCGCTTGTTCATATCGCCCATGATGTCGCCGAGGTAATCATCCGGGATATGGATTTCCGCGGTGCTGATCGGCTCGAGCAGGACAGGATTCGCTTGCGGCAGACCGGCCTTGTAAGCCAGGCGGGCAGCGATCTTGAAGGCCATTTCCGACGAGTCGACGTCATGATAGGAACCATCGACCAGGGTTGCCTTGAGGTTGACCACTGGATAGCCGGCCAGGACGCCTTTCAGGATCGCATCCTGAAGGCCCTTTTCGACGGCGGGATGGAAGGACTTCGGCACAGAACCGCCGAAAATCTTGACATCAAAGGTCAGTCCTTCTTCTTCGCCCGGTTCGAATTCAACCCAGACATCGCCATACTGGCCGTGGCCGCCGGATTGCTTCTTGTGTTTGCCTTGGACCTTGACCTTCTTGCGAATGGTCTCGCGATAAGGCACGCGCGGTTCTTCAAGCGTCGATTCGACATTGAACTTGACCTTCAGCTTGCTGCTCAGAACGTCGAGTTCCTGCTCGCCCAAGCCGGAGATGACCATCTGGTGGGTCTCGGCGTCGTTCTTGACGGCAAAGATCGGATCCTCGTCCTTCAGCTTGTTCAAGCCGGACATGATCTTGTCCTCTTCGCCCTTGACCTTGGGCACAATCGCCAGGGACAGGCAGGGGACCGGGAATTTGATCTGGTTCAGGATCACCGGGCGGCTGCGGTCGCAAAGGGTATCATTGGTTGTGGTGACCAGGAGCTTGGTCACGGCGCCGAAGTCGCCGACGCCGATCTGGTCGGCCGGCAGCTGCTTTTTGCCGACCATCATGAACAGCGAGCTGACCCGCTCTTCTTTTTCCTTCACGGGATTGTATACCGTGCTGTTGGCCTTGAAAGTGCCGGAATAGACCCGGAACAGGGAGATGCGCCCGACGAAGGGGTCAGCGATGGTTTTGAAGACGAAAGCCGCGAGCGGGGCGGCAGGATCGGGGGCAATCTCGATCGCGCTGCCATCGGGAGTCTCGGCTTTGCTGGCGGCAACTTCGGTCGGCGCCGGCATATAGCGAATGAGACGGTCCATGGTATAGGCAATTGCCCAGTTGCTCAGTCCGGCGCCGGCATAAACCGGATAAAGCGAACCGGACAGAATGGCGGCCCGCAGTCCGGCAGCCAGTTCTTCCGGTGTAAAGGACTCGCCGCTGAAAAATTTCTCCATCAGGTTCTCGTCGGTCTCAGCCACCGACTCATTCAGAGAATCACGAATCTCGGCAACAGTCGACTGGAGAGCCGCCGGTATGGCAATCGGGGTTGCATTGCCGGTCTTGGCGTCCAGAGAATAGGCTTGCTCTTCGATGACATCCACCACGCCGGTCATTTTGCCGTCGGCCAGAATCGGCAGGGCAAAAGGCACAACCTGCTTGCCGAAGGCGTTCTTCAGGCTTTCCAGGGCCTTGTCGTAATTGGCGTTGGCTTCATCCATGCGGCTAATCATGAAAAAGATCGGCAAATTGTTTTTACGGCTCTGGCGGACAGCCTTTTCGGCGCCGACGGATACGCCGTCCTTGGCGCTGATCAGAACCAGGCTGGCATCAGCAACCCGGACGCCCTGCATGACTTCGCCCAGGAAGTCGAAGTCGCCGGGGGTGTCAATAATGTTGATCTTGCAGTCCTTCCATTCGCAGGTCGCAGTGGAAGTGTTCAGGGATATTTTCCGACGAATTTCTTCGGGATCAAAATCCATGACTGTATTGCCATCGGCGGATTTGCCCAGCCGGTCGGTTGCTTTGGCATTAAACAGCACGGCTTCGGCGAAAGCGGATTTTCCGGATCCGCCGTGGCCCAGTAGGACCAGGTTGCGGATCTTTGCAGCGGGATAGTTTTTCATATCCAAAATTCCCCCTTAAAAATGCCTTCTGATGTCCTGGCCGGGCCGGATATGCCGGTTGACTGGCAAATATGGACACCGTGCATACCATTATACTATGCAGGTTAGACAACTTCCATTATGAATTTTCACAATAATTTTTACAATAAATACGCCATTCTTCCAGTACAGCCAGGATTTCCGAGCGCGTGGCCGCGGCCATGGCCCGGTTTTTCAGGCTGGCGCCCTGTCGGGTGCCTTTCAGGTAGAAAACCAGGTGCTTGCGCATTTCGCGAACGGCCACCGGTTCGCCGTTCAGGGCAATCAGCCCATCCAGATGCGCCAGGATGACCGGTATTTTTTCATCAGGTCCCGGCAGCGGCAGAAACTCAGCCGGATCAGCCAGGGCGGCCGCCAGGCGCTGGAAAATCCAGGGATCGCCCTGGGCGGCGCGGCCGACCATGACGCCATCGACGCCGGTTTCCCGGATCATGCGCGCCGCTGCGGCCGGCGAGTCGATGTCGCCGTTGCCGTAGACCGGGATCCGGACCGCGGCTTTGACTTCGCCGATGACCTGCCAGTCCGCCCGGCCGCTATACATCTGCTGGCGTGTCCGGCCATGGATGGGCAGGGCGGCGGCGCCGGCCTCTGCGCACCGGCGGGCGAAGGCGGCGGCATTGACGGACTGGTCATCCCAGCCTTTGCGGAACTTGACGGTCACCGGCTTGCCGAAAGAAGCGGCAGCCCGGACGCTGGCCTCAATAATCCGTGCGGCCAGGTCCGGCGTGCGCATCAGGGCCGATCCTTCCCCGCCCTTGACCACCTTGGCGACCGGACAACCCATGTTCAGGTCGATCAGGCTGCACTGGCCCAGGATCGGATGGCTCAGGATCTGGCCGATCGCCTGCCGGAAATCATCCGGGTCGGCGCCAAACAACTGGATCGCCACCGGCGCCTCCGCCGGGTCGATCGCCAGATAACGCCAATTGCGCCGCAGCTGCGGGTCATGGCAAATGCCGCGCGCGCTGACCAGCTCCGTGATGGTCAGTCCGGCACCCAGGCGCCGGCAAATGCGGCGGAACGACAGGTCGGTCGTCCCGGCCATCGGCGCCAGGGCCAGATTGTTGTCCAACTGCAACGGCCCGATCTGCAGCGGATGAAGGCAAGCCTGATCCATGACTGTTTATCCTGCTCCCCAGCGGTTATCGGTAGCCTACCGGCGGCCAAGGCAACATAATGCCGGTTGCAAGGCAGGCCGCGCCTGTCCGCAAACGGCAAAAGGCCCGCGGATTTTCCCGCAGGCCTCACCCTTCTTCAAATTATATACAATTATGCCGAAAAGCGGAACCGGCGACAGCTGTTGCGTCCGTCAGGCTTCAGCCGCCGCAAAGAAGGCGTCCAGGTTGGCCAGCGGTGTTTTCGGCGGTATGTCACAACCTGAGGAGAGGATATAGTTCGGATAATCCTGCATATCGGTCAGCAACGTCCGCACGGCAGCAGCGATCGATTCCGGCGTACCGTGCGCCAGTTGGCCGGAGGGATCGATGTTGCCCAGGAACAGCCGGTCGGCCGGTATCTTGCCGGCAACATCAGCCAGCCGGATCGCATTGCCGAAATGGAAAGCCCGGGCGCCGGTAGAAAGGATGCCCGGCAGCAGCGGCACGGTTTTGCCGCAATTGTGGTAGACCACCGTAAAGGAATCATCCTGTACTGCCGCGATAATTTTCCGGACATAAGGAACGGAGAATTCCTCATTCCAGTCCGGCGACAGCAGGCCGGCTGCCGGCTCGGCCATGACGATGCCGTCCGCTCCCGCCGCCTTGAAAGCCTGGACATAAGCGAGCAGGAAGGCGCTGGCCTTTTCCAGGATGACATGGACTGTTTCCGGCTCATCGACAGCCTTGTACATGATTTCGGTCATCTCCATCAGGCGGCCGGCGAGGGAGAACGGGCCGATCACACCGGCCAGGACCGGACGGTCGCTGATCATCTGCTTGGCCAGACGGATCGCCTTCACACATTCGCCGGTACGACCGGCACCGACTGCCGGCACCTGGAGAGCGGCGGCATCCTCGGCAGTATCGATCAGGCGGCCAGTGATCACCGGCACTTCGGCGTCCTGAAAAGTCGCCCGGGCGCCGAACGCTTCCGCTTCGACTGAAAGGTCCATGTTGCTGACTGCGGCCAAGGTCGGATAACGGTCGGCGATCGCTTTCATGCACTTCGCCTGGAGTTCGCCGTGCTTGACCAGTTCACTCACTGTCGCACCGATGATCTGGATGCCCGGGAAAGAAAGAACCGGCAGCGGCCGGTTATGGGGATTCTGCAGGAGATTCGCCTGCCATTTGGCCATATTCATATTCAAAAACGCTCCTTTGATGGATTTACTGGCTCCATCAT
>JAEXPB010000078.1 GCA_023438965.1 Bacillota bacterium
ACAATATGCAGTTTCTCCGGCGTCGACAGCAGGCGGACCGCGCAGATATCTTGCTGAAGCAGGTTCCGGACCTGCCGGCGATGCTCGTCGGTGACGGACTGCAGCACTTCCAGGCCGGCTTCGGCGCTGCCGCCGATGGCGCCGAGGACGGCAGCCGCCTCGATGCCCTTGAGACCGCCGCTGTTCGGGACGGTCACACCCTTGACGTTCTTGATGATGTTGCCGCTGCAAAGCACGTCCAGGTGCTGCGGCAGCTGACCGAGCACCTGGCGCGCCTTCGCCGCCGCGTAAGCGACGGCGATCGGCTCGGTGCAGCCCAAAGCCGGTACCAGTTCATGTTTCAGTATCGCCAGGTAATTATCATACAGGGTATGGTCAATCATGCTGTTCTCCATTCGTCAGATGCCCAGATAGGCCTGCCGGACCTTGGGATTGTCGATCAATTCGCGGCCGGTGCCGGTCATGGCAATGCGGCCGTTCTCCAGGACATAACCCCGGTCGGCCACCTGAAGGGACATGGCGGCGTTTTGCTCGATTAATAGGATTGTCCGCCCATTAGCCTTGATTTTCAAGATCAACTCGAAAATTTCTTCAACGATGATCGGGGCCAAACCGAGTGAAGGTTCATCCAGCATGATCAGGTCGGGATCCATCATCAGGCCGCGGGCGATAGCCAGCATTTGCTGCTCGCCGCCGGAAAGGGTGCCGCCGCCCTGGTTGACACGTTCCTTGAGTCGCGGGAAAAGGGTGAAGGCTTGCTCCAGCAGCCGGGCGATATCCGGCTTCTTCAGGCGAGGGTTGCCGGATGAGCCGGCGATCAGGTTTTCTTTGACCGAAAGGGTCGGGAAGATCAACCGGCCTTCGGGGACATGGCTGACGCCCATGCGCACGATCTGGTGCGCCGGCATACGGGTGATGTCTTCGCCCTTGAACAGGATTGCACCGCCGGCCTTCTCGACCAGGCCGGAAATGCTCATCAGGGTGGTGGTCTTGCCGGCGCCGTTGCCGCCGATCAGGGTCACGATCTCGCCCTGGTTCACTTCCAGGCTGACATCCCGCAGGGCTTGGATATAGCCATAATTGACGACCAGATTATCAATCTTAAGCATCTGCCTTACCTCCGCCCGCGAGCTTCCCCTTGCCAAAATAGGCCTCGATGACGCCTTGATTGGTCTTGACTTCGTCGGGCGTGCCTTCACAGATTTTCTGGCCGAAATTCAGGACCAGGATCCGGGTGCAGGTGCCCATGACGAATTTCATGTCATGCTCGATGACCGTGATGGTGTAGCCATCGCGATTGAGCTGCTTGATGAAATCGCTCAGCTCCTGGGTCTCGATCGGATTCATGCCGGCAGCCGGCTCGTCCAGCAGGAGGATCTTCGGATTGAGCGCCAGGGCGCGGGCGATTTCGACCTTGCGCTGGATGCCGTAAGCCAGGTTGCCGGCCAGGGTGTCCTGGTACCTGGACAGCCCGACCTTTTCCAGGATGGCCAGGCTTTTCTCGGTTACCTCCAGCTCCTCGCGATGGTAACGCCGCGTTTTCAGCAGCGCGTCCGCCAAATTGGAACGGGTCTGGATATGGAAGCCGGTCTTGACATTGTCCAGAACGGTCAGGAATTTGAACATCTGGATGTTCTGAAAGGTGCGGGCCATGCCCTTGCGGGCGATTTTTTCCGGCGGCAGGGCGGTGATCTCCTCGCCGGCGAACCAGATATTGCCCTTGGTCGGCTTGTAGATGCCGGAGCAAATGTTGAAGAAGGTGGTCTTGCCGGCGCCGTTCGGACCGATGATCCCGAAGATGTCACCGTCGTTGATCTGCATGTTGACCATCTCGACGGCTTTCAGGCCGCCGAAGTATTTGCAGACATTTTTAGCTTCCAGTAAAGCGGCCATTATTTCGCCTCCTTCACGACTTTTTTGCGCCGGATCTTGCCGCCGGCCAGGATGCTGTGCGAGGCGCCGATCAGACCCTGCGGGCGCAGCCACATCATGACGATGATCAGGATGGCGTAGGCGACGAGACGGTATTGGGCGATCGGCCGCAGGAACTCGGTCAGGAAGTTGACCAGTGTGGCGCCGACGATCGGGCCGATCAGGGTGCCCTGACCGCCGATGATGACCATGGAGAGAATGTTGAAGCCCTCGTCCAGGGTGAACATGGTGGAATCGATGAAGTTGAAGTAAGGGGCGAATGCCGCGCCGGCGATACCGGCCCAGAAAGCGCCGTACATGAAATTCATCGACTTGTACTAGCTCGCGCCGACGCCCAGGGACTTGGCAGCCAGCTCATCCTCGCGGATGGAGATCCAGGCCCGGCCGATCCGCGACTGGATGACCCGGCTGGTCAGGAAGACGAAGAGGGCGGCAATGACCAGGAAGATGTAGTAGAAGTCCTTGGCTGAAGCGATCCGATAGCCGAACAGGACGGGGTGCGGGATGCCCTTGATGCCGATCGGGCCGCCGGTCAGCCATTCCCAGTTCAGCGCGGTCAGCCGGATGATCTCCGAGAAGCCCAGCGTTACGATGGCCAGGTAGATGCCCTTGAGCTTGAGTGTCGGCTGGCAGACCAGGAAGCCGAACAGGGCGGTGATGATGCCGGCGGCCGGCAGGGCGATCCAGAAGCTGATGCCCAGCTTCGAGGCCAGGATCGCCTCGGTGTAGGCGCCGATCAGGTAATAGCCGGCATGGCCGATGTTGAACTGGCCGCTGTAGCCGTTGATGACATTCAGGGAACCGGCCAGGACCGTATACATCAGGATGCGGCAGAGAATGCCCATCAGGTAGTTGGAATTGATGCCCAGCGGCAGGAGAGCCAGGACAACGACGCCAGCGAGGATCAGGGGCAGCTGGAAGCGCTTGATGAAGCGCAGGATTTTCTCCATCATGGGCGGGCTCCTTTCTTGGCGGAAAGGCCGCCGGGCAGGAACAGCAGGATGACGACCAGGAAGCCGAAGGCGAAGA
>JAEXPB010000093.1 GCA_023438965.1 Bacillota bacterium
CGATGAGCCGTCGATCGCCGACTCGATTGAGGTTCTGAAGGGCATCCGCGACTATTATGAAACCCATCACCATGTTACGTATTCGGACGATGTCATCGAGCTGGCGGTTCGGATGGCCGACCGCTACATCACCGACCGGTTCCTGCCGGACAAGGCCATCGACCTGCTCGACGAGGCCGGCTCCAGCGCCAACCTGAACGACACCACGCTGATCCGGCTCGAGCAATGCCGGACGACGCTGGAAGAATTGAAAAAAGAGCAGGAAGAACTGGAAGGCCGCATCTCCAGCAGCCCGGAGGACGTCCATCTATATGAGAAGCAAGCTGAGCTGCGATCACGTCTGCTGCGCGCCGAGAAGGACCTGCAGCAGTTGGAAAGCCAGAACCAGCCGACGGCGATCACACCGGAGGACATCGCCCGCGTGGTCGAGATGTGGACCGGCATACCGGTCCAGCGGATCAGCGAAAGCGAATCCGAGAAACTGCTGCATCTCGAGGATCGGCTGCATCAGCGGCTGATCGGCCAGAACCAGGCTGTATCCGCCCTGGCCCGGGCGATTCGCCGCAATCGTGCCGGATTCGGCAAAAAGCACAAACCGGCATCCTTCATTTTCGTCGGCCCGACCGGCGTCGGCAAGACCGAACTGGTTAAAGCGGTGGCCGAAGCGATGTTCGAAAGCGAAGACGCCATGGTCCGGCTGGATATGTCCGAATTCATGGAACCGCACACGGTCAGCAAGCTGATCGGATCGCCGCCCGGCTATGTCGGCTATGACGACGGCGGCCAGCTGACCGAGAAGATCCGCCGCAAGCCGTACAGTGTCATCCTGCTGGACGAGATCGAGAAGGCGCACGCCGATGTGTTTAACATCCTGCTGCAGATTCTCGACGATGGCCGCCTGACCGACAGCCATGGCCGGCTGGTCAGCTTTGAAAATACGATCATCATCATGACATCCAATGCCGGCACGACGCTGAAGGCCAACGCCTTCGGCTTTGGCGCCGAAGGTTATGTCGCGCTGGAGAGCCGGGTCCATTCGGTCCTGAAAGAAATGTTCCGGCCGGAATTCCTGAATCGTGTCGATGAGATCATCGTCTTCCAGGAACTGACCCGGGAGGAGATCCGTCAGATCGTTGACCTGATGCTGAAGGACATCATCGCCCAGATGAAGGAGAAAGGCCTTGGTTTCGTCGTGACCGATGCGGTCAAGGACTACCTGGCCCAGAAAGGATACGATCCCAAATATGGCGCCCGGCCTTTGCGCAAAACGATCCAGCGTCTGCTCGAGGATCCGTTGTCCGACCTGATCCTGTCCGGCAAGATGCAGGGGAAGGTTGCCGTCTCCGCTGACCTGCGCGACGATACGATTGCGTTTGATTCCATATAAAAGAGCGGTCAAGCTGTTCCGCCAGGCGAGTTCCGCAGCCCCGTCAGGGGCGAGGACCTGTTTGCGCGACTGGAGCAGCCTGACCGCTCTTAATTAACGATTAAGTCCGATAGCTGCCGTTGATTTTCACATAATCGTATGAGAAGTCGCAGGTCCACATCCGGTCGGATGCGGTACCCTCGGTCAGCTCGAAGCGGATGAGCACTTCCTTTTGGTGCAGGACGTTTTTTGCCGCCTCTTCGTCAAAAAGGAGGGCGACTCCCTTTTCGAAAACCTTGAGATCACCGAGATATATGTCGCAGTTGGCGGGATCGAAATCGGCGCCGGAGTAACCGGCAGCGGTCAGGATGCGGCCGCAGTTGGCATCTTCGCCAAACATGGCGGTTTTGACCAGCGGCGAATGGGCGATCGCCGAGACGATTTTATAAGCGTCGGCATCGCTCTTGGCCCCGCGGACAATGATCTCGATCAGCTTGGTGGCCCCTTCGCCGTCCTGAGCGATCAGCCGGGCCAGATAAGTGCTGACCAGTTCCAGAGCCTGCTCCAGCAGCAGGGCTTCAGCCGATCCGGCTGTGATCGCTGGATTGCCGGCCAGTCCGTTGCCCATGGCGATAACCATGTCGCAGACGCTGGTGTCGCCGTCCACGGAAACCCGATTGAACGTGCGGTCGGTCACCCGGTGCAGCAAGTCCTGCAGCAAGCCTTGATCAACCGCACAGTCGGCGGTGATCACACTGATCATGGTGGCCATGTTGGGCCGGATCATGCCGGATCCCTTGGCCATGCCGGCGATGGTGACCGTCTGGCCGCCGGCCTGGAACCGGACCGCGCATTCTTTCGGCACGGTATCCGTGGTCATGATGGCCCGCTCAGCCCGATGGCCGGCTTCCGGTGTGGCTTCCGGAGCCATAAACGCCTGGTCGATGCCGCTGCGGATCGCTTCCATGTTCAGCCGCTTGCCGATGACGCCCGTCGAGCCGGTCATCACCTGATTAGCCGGGCAGCCGGCCTGGACGGCCACCCATTCAGCCATGCTCCGGGCATCGGCCATGCCGGGTTCGCCGACACAGGCGTTGGCATTGCCGCTATTGATGATCACCGCCCGGGCCAGGCCGTTTTGGATATTGGCCCGGGACAGCTGCAGGGAATGCCCTTTGACAATATTGCGGGTAAAAACGCCGACCGCAGTCGCCGGACAATCGCTGACCACCAGCGCCAGGTCGGGCAAACCATTTTTCTTCAAACCGCAGGCTACGCCCGCCGCCCGGTAACCGAGCGGGGAAGTAATGCTGCCATCAAACATTTCCATCGTACATCACTCCATTCTTCCCATAAATTAACATCAAAGGCGGTTCCATGCAAGGGATCAAAACGGTATAATGATAGATGATCGTTTGCATCGCCCGCCAGGCTAAGGCATTACAACAGGAGGATCAGGACCATGTGGACACGCCGGGAATTGAAAGATCAAGCCAAATTCAACCTACGCGGCAAATACTGGATGGCCTTCGCCGTATCCCTGATTGTCGCGGTGCTGGGCGGCGGTACCAGCTATTTCAGCTGGCAGTTCGACACCAACGATATCCGCCGGCTGTTTGGCGACACCAGCCAGGGATACAATTTTTACGATCAATTTGATAACTTCTCCAGCGCCGACTGGTCAAGAATTACTGATATTATGCAGAAATTCTTCACCTCCGGCGTCTTCCTGGCGATAATTCTGTTCGGCGTTTTTGCTTGTCTGTTTGCCATCGCCTTCCGGCTTTTCGTCAGTTACGCCGTGCAGGTCGGCGGCAACCGCTGGTTCTCCCGCAGTCGCGAATCGGCGGCCACGCCGGTCATCGGCCAGGTTTTCAGCCTGTTCCGGAGAGGCAGCTACCTGAAGACCGTCGGCAGCATGTTCTGGATGAGCCTGTTC
>JAEXPB010000098.1 GCA_023438965.1 Bacillota bacterium
TGGTTCAGTATTCAGGCCTGCGGTCTGGTCTGCCGCAAGCCGTCCTGCCGGCAGTCGGCCGGAGCGGCCGATGCGCGGCCGGTCAGCTCCGGCGCCCTGAGCTGCCTCCGGCACTGCGTCGAGGCGCCGCTGGCCCGGCTGTTCAATGTCCGGCTCAGCCCGGCAGTCCGGCAGGAATTCCTGGCCATCTCCGACAGTTACCTGACCCGGCAGATGGAAAAGCGTTATACGCGCCTGAATATGCTGAACGGCCTGGATGCGCTGGCCGGCGGGGAGAAGCCCGGTGTTTAGTGTTCGGGCGCTTGCGACCAGAATTCGCCCAAAGCCGCGCCCAGCTCCGCTTCATCCCGGATCGCCAACGGTGTCCATTCGGCGGGAAAGAGCTCCGTATACGCCGGCGTCGCGTAGCGGTCGTCGATCAGCAGCACGAAACCGCGGTCCGTCTCGCTGCGGATCACCCGCCCGGCCGCCTGCTGCACCTTGTTGAAGCCCGGGAACAGATAGGCGTACTCATAGCCGCTGCCCAGTTTCTCGGCATAGTATTGTTTCATGATTTCCCGCTCCGGACAGATCTGCGGCAGGCCGACACCGACGATTATGACGCCGGCCAGCTTTTCGCCGACCAGGTCGATGCCCTCGGAAAAGACCCCGCCGATCACGGCCACTGCGATCAGAGTCCGCGCGCCGTATTGCTCGAACCGGCGCAGGTATTTGCGCCGCAGGGCCTCGTTCATCGCCGGCGCCTGGAACATCCAGTCCAGGTCGCCGCGTTCGGCAGGCGTCAGGGCCCGGGCCAGATTCCGCAGCATGGCCAGGTAGGCGAAGGACGGGACAAAGACCAGATAGTTCCCGATCCGCTGCCGGGCGGCGGCCAGGATCAGCTGCAGGATGGCCTGGGCGGTCTCCTGGCGCTGCTTGAAGCGCGTCGACAGCTGACTGCAGGACAAAACCAACAGGTTCTCCGGCGGGAACGGGGAGGGCAGCAGCAGCGACTCCGGCGGCAGCCGCCGTTCGGCGCCGCTCAGCAGCCCGATGTAATAAGCCAGCGGCGAGAGCGTCGCCGAAAAGAATACCGCCGCATGGCGCCCCTGGTAAGCCGCGGTTAGTTTCTCCGCCGCATCCAGGCACATCAGTTGAATCTCCAAGCGGTTGTCCTGACGTTTGGCCGTCGTGACGTAAGCCTTGTCAAAAAATTCGTCGGCCACCCGGCTGAAGAACAGCGCGCTGAAGTAGAACTCCAGCAAAGCCCGACGCTGCGGGAATTCGGTGTGGCGTTCGAGAAATTCGCGGCAGGCAAAGCTGAAGCGGCCGAGCAGGGACAGCAGAACGGACGGGAGTTCGCGCATGGCCCGGTATTGGTCGGCGATCATGACCGCTGCTTTGCTGATGTTTTTCTCAACGGCATCGAGAGCCGGTTCCGTCCCGGTCAGAGCGGGCAGCACCTGGTCCAGGTAAGCCTGAATCCGGCCCAGCGCCTGCTCGAGGAACGGCGAGAGTCCTTTGACGGCCGCGATGGCCGCCGCCAGTGTTTCGTTGTCGATCAGGGCGCTGAACATTTCACGGGAACGGGACGGCAGGTTGTGCGCCTCGTCGACCAGCAGCAACTGGGACTGCAGATCCTGGCCGAAAAAGCGGTCCAGCCGTACGCGCGGATCAAAGGCGTGGTTGTAGTCGCAAATAATGATCTCGCAGTACAACGCGATATCCAGCGACAACTCAAACGGGCAAACCTGATGCTGCCGGGCGCAGGCCAGAATCTCTTCCTGGCTGATGCTCTCGAGCAGGAAAAGCTGGCGCAGCGCGGCCGGCCGGTGATCATAATAGCTGACGGCATAGGGGCAGGTCCGGCTGTCGCAGTAGATGTCCGGCGCCAGGCAAAGCTTCTCCTTGGCATAAAGGATCACATATTTCATGTGCAGGCCGGTCTGCCGCATGTCCTCCAGGGCTTTGGCGGCCACCAGCCGGGTTGAGGTCATGGCTGTCAGATAGAAGACATGGTCAGCCAGGTGGTTAGCCACCGCCTTGACAGCCGGATAGAGAGCCGCCATGGTCTTGCCCGTGCCGGTTGGCGCCTGGATGAAGGCACAGCCTTTCTGGCGGGCGGCGCCGACAACTTCCTGCATGAACCGTTTCTGGCCCAGGCGCAGGTTGGGGTAGGGGAAACGGCAGTCCAGGCCGCTCTGGATCCGGAACTTCAGGCTGCGCAGCTGGTTGCCGGTGAACTCGGCATAAATGCGGCAGGTTTCGATGAAGAAGGCTTCGAGCGAGCGCCGGTCCGCCGGCTGCACGATCTCGACCACTTCCGGCGTGTCGAGGCTGAGGTAGGCCAGACCGACGCGCATTGACGCCAGTTCCGGCCGGGCGGCCAGATAGATCCAGGCATACAGGCGCGCCTGCGCCCAATGGACCGGTTCGCCTGCCGGCGGCAGCTGGTCCGGGGGACCCATAAACGACTTGGCCTCGACCAGCAGGGGACCATCCGGCAGGTCCAGCAGGGCATCGCAGCGGCCGCCCACCTGCAGCCGCCATTCGCCGACCGGTTGTTCCAGGCTCAAAGCAACTTCGGTCTGGACAGCAGCCCGGTCATGGCGTTCGGTTAACGTCTGGAAAAAGCGCTGATGCAGGCGGATGCCGTCGACCGGCTCGACGCCGCCGTAAACCGGACCGGCCAGGCCGCCTTTGCGATGCACGGTCTCGGCCAGGGCACGGACGGCGATGCGGAAGGTCTCTTCCGGCTGGGCGGCCGCCTGGGGTGTAGCGGACATGTCAGATGCGTCTTCGGTCATAAGGATCGTTGCCCTGGCCGGTGATCAGGAAAAGCGCAGGATCTGGGCTTCGGCGTCCAACTCGGCCGGAATGCCGATCGGCAGGATTGCATGCCGGTAATAATGGCCGAAGTCGTCCGTATAGATCACAGGGACATCGAATTTTGCGCCAAAGCGTTCCAGGCGATGGCGCAGGTCATCCGGCAGCGCATTGGCATAATGCCCGAATATCAAACCGCTGACCTGTCTAATGAATGGACTTTGCTCGATCTGGGCCAGATAAGCGCTGACCGTGACGACTGGGCTGAATTTTTCGTGGTCTTCCAGGAACAGCAGGTATTTTTGATCAGTCTGGTATTGAAAAAACGGCCCGTTGACCAGCCAGGAGAAATTCAATGTATAGCCGCCGATCAGGATACCCCGGGCGCGACCGGACCGGATAGTCTGCCACTCACCCTGGCTGCGCCAGGGATCCGCCGGCTGTCCGCGCAGCATATGCCGGGCGAAATGCTGGTAGTCAAAGTAGAGCAGGTTGCGGAATTCGCCCGCACCCTGGCCGTAATAGGTCACCAGGCCAGTCCGGGCATAAATGGCGTTGAGGATGCTCGTACCGTCGCTATAGCTGCTGAACAGCTTCGGGTGGCCGGCAATGGCGGCATAGTCGATCAGCGGCAGGATTTCATTCCCGCCCCAGCCGCCGCCGAAGAGGATCAGCTTGACCTCGTCGTCGGCCACCATCTGGTTCAGGTCGTTGGCACGCTCCTGTTCGCTGGCCAGATAACCGTCGGTGTTTTTATAAATGTTGGCGCCGAGTTTGACCCGGAACCCCAGATGCTCAAGACTTTGGACAATCTGCCGGTAATCGTCGCCCGCGATATGGCTGGGGCAGATGATCCCAATCGTGTCGCCTGCGGTTAATCTGTCAGCTAGCATGCGCGTTCCTCCCTTGGCTGTTCGCCAGTCCGGTTGATGATCTATCCCTGAATATACTGCTTTCCGGCTCGATTCACAAGGCAAGGCCGGCGTCCCTGGCGGCGAAATAATCACGCGCCAGGAGGCTGTACATCGCCGCATCGACAATCCCCCGGTTGCTGAAGTCGGCTTGCCGGAGCGTTCCTTCGTATTGCAGGCCGCATTTGCGCATGACCTGGCCCGAATGGGGGTTGTTGGGGTCATGTTGGGCTTCAATCCGGTTCACCTGGACCTTTTCAAAAAGAAAAGGAATGACCCCGGCCAGCGCCTCGCTGGTTATGCCCTGATGCCACCACGGGCTGCCGATGCAGTAGCCGATATGAACAATATTCAGCCTTTCGTTCTTGTCCACCACGCTGATGGTGCCGATCGGCTCATCGCCAGCCGCTTTCAAGATGATGGCCCACTGGTAGAAGTCTTTCTGATCATATTTGCTGATCCAGTCGTTCAGGACGCGCTGAGTGGTCTCGAGCGAGCGATGGGTCAGCCAGCGCAAGAATTCGGTGACCTTTTCGTCGCTGGTCCAATTGCGGTAGGCCGCCGCGGCATCGTCGCCGGTGAATCGCCGCAAAAGCAGCCGATTGGTTTCGATGGTCAGGGTGCCGGTATGGTTCATCGTGCTCATCCTCCTGGGTGCCAGGTTGGCAAAACTTGGTTCATGGCAATCACAGCTGTCTGCGAGCGGCAGTTTACGG
>JAEXPB010000171.1 GCA_023438965.1 Bacillota bacterium
GAATTATACCAGCCCGCTGTATGGCCGAAGAACCGGGCAGATCAAGTTACAGCAAATCCCATTTGAGCATTATCATCAATTCTACCCGGGTAAATCCAGGCAAGAATTGATCGAGTATTATGCCATAACCGGCGGTGTTCCTAAGTATGTCGAATTATTCGATCATTCAGAAAATATCTATACGGCTATTCAGAATAATGTCTTGGCCAGATCTAGTTTTCTCTATGACGAACCCAACTTTCTGCTGCAACGGGAAGTCAGCGAAGTTGGCAGCTATTTTTCCTTGATTCGGGCTATCGCCGCCGGCAACCATAAACTGGCTAAAATCGCAGGGAATCTGGAAGTCAAACAGACCAGTTTGTCGAAATATCTCCAGACCTTGATTAATCTGGATATTATAACGCGCGAGGTCCCTGTCACGGAAGAAAATCCTGCTTCGAGCAAGCGAGGCCTGTATAAAATCAAGGATAATTTCCTGCGCTTCTGGTTTCGATTTATCCTGCCGAATTTGAGCTTCATCGAATCCGGCCACGCTGAACTGGCTATGCAGAAAATCACGCGCGATCTGGTAACTAATCATATCAGCACGGTATATGAGGATGTTTGCCGGGAAAAAATGTGGCAGCTAAATAGCGAGGGCAAGTGGGAATTTCATTTTGATCGTGTTGGCCGCTGGTGGGACAATAATCATGAGATTGATATTGTTGCGCTGGATCAGGACGGCCAGGATATCATTTTCGGCGAATGTAAATATTGCACCAGCAAGATCGGTCTGAATATCTTGCTGGAATTGGAAAAGAAGGCTGCTGCAGTGCAGTGGAAAGCACAAAATCGCCGCATTCACTTTATTCTCTTCAGTATCAACGGTTTTACCGATGATTTGATTGCCTATGCTCAAACCAGACCGGACATCCTGCTTAGCGATTAGCCGCGTTTCCCCCGGCCGACAAAGGATCTGATCGCTCAGACGAGTTGAACAAGCGGTCAACGCGCTTTGTGTCGATTTATCTTGAGCAGTCACCTATTACGACTATAATCGAATTTCACCTAATATTCCTCTTTTCTACGATTATATTCGCTTTATAACATGAATATTCGCCATTTAACCGATCATGATCAAGGCGGCCTGCCAGGCAATTGAAAGCAAGGCGCTACAGAACCCGGGCCGGGATGCCCCGGTCGGCAAAGATCCGTAGTAAGCTGTCCCGAACGGTCGAGTCCATGCCAGTCGTCTGCGGCGCCGACGCCTGGTCCGGCAGCCGCCAATCGACGCCGGCCGCTTCGTATTTGGCCCGGGCCAGCGGATTATAGGGCAGCAGCTCGACACCGGCCAATCCGGCTGACCCCGCCAGCCAGCCGGCCAGGGTTGCCAGGTTGGCCGGGTCGTCGTTCAAGCCGGGGATCAGGGTAGCCCGCACCGTAAAGGGATGGCCGGACATTATCAGCCAGTCGAGGTTACGCCGGATCGGCGCCGGGTCGACGCCGGTCAGGCGCTGGTGCATCGTCGGGTCGGTATGCTTGATATCCAGGTAGATCAGGTCGCAGCGTGCGGCCATGGCCTGGAAAACCGCTTCCGGCGCATAGCCGGAGGTCTCCACGACGGTATGCAGCGGTTTCAGGGCTTCCAGCAATTCCAGCAGGAATGCCGGCTGGGCCAGCGGTTCGCCGCCGGACAGGGTGATGCCGCCGCCGTTCATACGCAGGATTTCGCCTTGCAGCTGCAGACGGGCCGCCAATTCCTGCGCCTCGACCCACTCGCCGGCGACACTCAGCAGATGGCGCGGGCAGGCCCGGAGGCAGCGTCCGAACGGCTGGCATTCCGGATGGCCGCAGCCGGCGCGGCAGCTGCCGCAGTGCTGGCAGCCGGCCTGGCGCGCCATCAGCTGCGGCTGGAAGCTCAGGCCCTCCGGATTGTGGCACCACAGGCAGCGCAGCGGGCAGCCCTTGAAAAAGACGGTGGTCCGCAGGCCGGGACCGTCGTGCAAGGTCATTTCGCTGATATCGAAAATCAATCCGCGGGTCATCGTTGGTTCGTTTCCCGACCCATCAGAGCGTATATTCCAGACGCGAGATCACATGATCCTGGTAACCTTTGTCGAGTTCGACAAAATAGGCGCTCCAGCCCCAGACCCGGACGATCAGGTCCTGGTATTTTTCCGGACACTGCTGGGCTTCCAGCAAGGTCTCACGGTTGACGGCGTTCAATTGCAGTTGATGGCCGCCGAGTTGGATATAGGTGCGGACCAGGCCGGCTACCTTGGCGATGCTTTCGGCATCGCGGAAAACGCTGCTGTGGAATTCCAGCGTCAGGGGGCCGCCGTTGACCACCTCCTGCAAATTGGGCCGGGTCATCGACTGGATGACCGAAAGCGGACCGCGCGCCCGGACAGTCAGGTCCGGCGAGTAGTTGGCCGCGTAGGGTTCGCCGCGCAGGTGGCCGCCGGCGGTCGAGCCGGTTTCGGCGGCATGCCAGAGATAATACATCGCCGAGCCGGTGCCCGCCCGGAAGCAGCCGCCGCGTTCATTGCGCAGCGGACGCAGGGCGGCGGCAAAGCCAGCCAGCAGATCGGTCGCGATGGCATCGGCGGCCGGGTCGGCCTGGCCGAATTTCGGCGCGTCGTGGCGCATGATCTCCAGCAGATCAGCGAAGCCCTGGTAATCCTTGGCCAGCGCCTCCTGCAGCCGGGCGGCTGAGACGGTCTTCTGCTCAAAAACGTGCTTCCGGATCGCCGCCAGCGCGTCGACCGCCGTGGCGATGCCGACACCATGCAAGCCGAAATTGTTGTAGCGGGCGCCGAGTGAGATGTCGTGCGCTTGTTCCAGGCATTCCGGCATCAGAGTGGAAAGATAAGGTGCCGGAATGAAATACAGATCATGGATCTTCCCGGCGATCCGCTGTGCTTCCTGCCCGATGGCCCGGACCACCGCTGCCAGGAAAGCCGGGAAATCCGCTGCGGTGTCCAGCTCGGTGGCCACGCGGCGGTTGACGATCTCCGGCAGGTTCAGGGCGCCGATATTGGGGATGTCCGAGCCATAGCCCGGAATAATGAATTCCCAGCACGCCGCCACCGTGTAGTTGCGGGCGTCGGCCGGCGCATAGCCCAGTTTCTCCAGACCCGGGACCACAATGTCGTCGTTCGAATACTGCGGGAAACCCAGGCCCGACCGGGTCAGTTTCGTGCCCAGCTCGAAGACGCGCTGCGGGGTGTTCTTGTTGACGCGCAGGTTGATCTTCGGGTCGATCATCTTCAATTCGCCGGATGCTTCCAGGCACAATTCCGACAGGCGGTTGAAGGCATCGCGCCCCTCCCCGTCCACACCGCCGAGCATCAGGCTCTGGCCATTGTCGCCCTGCTGGACGCCCGGGTACAAATCGCTGTCCTTGTTGCAGGCCAGGAAGAATTCCTCCAGCAGTTCCAGGGCCGTCGCCTCATCCAGCCGGCCGGCAGCCAGATCGGCCTGCAGCCAGGGCCACAGATATTGG
>JAEXPB010000197.1 GCA_023438965.1 Bacillota bacterium
GATGATTGACGACCTTTGAAGGAGGAGCCAGAAAATGTCCCTGTCATTCCTAATGAGTGTTCTGAACATGCTGAGCCAGTTGATTTCCATTCTGGTTGTCGTTTTTCTGCTTTATCAGGCCATTATCGGTGTTTTCGCCCTGCTGGGACTGCCCAAGGCTGCGGTAGCGGACCGCCGGAACCGCTTTGCGATCGTGGTCGCCGCCCGTAATGAACAGCGGGTGATCGGCAACCTGCTGGACAGCCTGAATCGACAAAATTACCCCCGCGACGCGTTCAGCGTCTTCGTTATCGCTGACAACTGCACGGATAACACCGCCCAGGTGTCCCAGGCCCGCGGTGCCCGCGTCTATTGCCGCCGGGACGCGGTCCGGGTTGGCAAAGGTTATGCGCTGAACTGGTTTTTTGAGCTTTTTCGGGCGGCTTATCCGAATGATTTTGACGCCGTGGTTATTTTTGACGCCGATAACCTGGCAGACCCCGATTTTCTGGCTGCGATGAATGATCGCCTGTGCGCCGGCGAATGCGCCGTCATGGGATACCGCGACTCGAAAAATCCCTATGACAGCTGGGTGGCGGCCGGTCATTCGATCAGTTTCTGGTTCAACTCCCGGTTCTATTTGCAGCCGCGGGCCCGTTTGGGTCTATCCACTTTGGCCGGCGGCACGGGATATGCCTTTCGCACCGAATTGATTGCCGATGGCTGGCAAACCGGCACAATCAGTGAGGACCTGGAATTTTCGCTGCAGCTCATGGCCAGGGGCGGCCGGGTCGGTTATGAACCGCGCGCCCGCTTCTATGACGAACAGCCTGTCGGCCTGTTCGTCTCCATGCGCCAGCGGATCCGCTGGGCTAATGGCTGCTATCAGAACATCCGCCAGACGCTGCCGTATTTCTTCCGAAAGGTGACCTTCCAGACACTGCCATATTTGCTGGACAGCATTATTTTCCTGTTTACCATGCCATTTATCTCGATCCAGATGCTGAGCATCCTGCCGCAGTTCCTGACCATTTATCTGCAGCCGGTCGCCCTGCGCCAAGGGCAGCTGATGTCGCTGCTGGCATCCGGCGCCTTCGGTTTGGCGGTGATCTACCTGCAGGTTTTTCTGACGCTTTTGCCGGAAAAGAAACTGACACCGCACATATTGGTCGGCGCCCTGTTATTTCCGGTTTTTCTGATGACCAACAGCTTGGCTTACCTGATAGCCCTGGTCAAACCCAATCTGACCTGGCAGCCGATCGTCCACCGGAAGTCGGTCAGCCTGGATCAGATCGACCGGAGCTGACGGCCATGGCCAGGACAAATATCCTCGTTTGTGATGACAACCGCGATATTGTCAGCGCGATCGACGTCTACCTGACCGCCGAAGGGTATGGCGTCCTGACGGCCTATGACGGCATCGAGGCGCTTCGGATTCTTGAAGAGCAACCGGTCAGCCTGATCATCATGGATATCATGATGCCCAACATGGACGGCATCCGGGCCACGGTGAAAATCCGCGCCGAACGGAACGTTCCGATCATCAT
The DNA here is from genome assembly GCA_023438965.1 of Bacillota bacterium. GTDB lineage: Bacteria > Bacillota > Clostridia > Saccharofermentanales > UBA5734 > UBA8949. The sequence goes on from JAEXPB010000197.1 coordinate 1,527, forward strand.
GCTCAGCGCGCGCAGTGAAGACACCGACAAGATCCTGGGTTTGAATATCGGCGCCGACGATTACATGACCAAGCCATTCAATCCGCTCGAGCTGATCGCGCGGGTCAAGTCGCAGCTGCGGCGCTACACCTGCCTGTCCGGCGCCGGCGCACCCCCGGACAATGCCGTGCTGCGGTGCGGCGAATTGATTCTGGATGACAATCGCAAGCTCGTTACCGTCGACGGCGAAGAAAAAAGCCTGACGCCCGTCGAATACAAACTGCTGCGCTTTCTGCTGGAAAACAAAGGTCTGGTGTTTTCCAGCGACCGGCTGTACAACCATGTCTGGGGTGAGCATGCGCTGGGCGCCGACAACACGATCGCCGTCCATATCCGCCATATCCGGGAGAAGATCGAGATCAATCCCAAGGAACCGCGCTATCTCAAGGTCGTCTGGGGCCATGGCTACAAGGTGGAGGATTCGCATCCATGAATAAATTGTCAACCAGTTTTACCGTCAAGTTGTTGGCTGCCTTTGCCAGTTTTGGCGCCTTCATGCTGGTTTTGGTGTGTGCGGTCGGCCTTATCCTGCCCAGTGACGCCGCTCCCGGTGTCGAGGATTCCTTTTTGTACAGCCAGCTCCGGCTCTGGCAGCAATGGTCGCCCTACCTGATGTTCCCGGCCGTCCTGGCGCTGATATTCCTGCTTGTCTGGCTGGTGCGCACCACCGGCCTGACGGCAGAAGAAAACCAATTCCGCCTGGCCTTCATCGACCGGATCGACAGCGATATCTTCACCGGCGGCGTCCTGATCCTGGCGATTCTGTACTTTTACTTGTTCGCGGATTTCTGGCGTTATAACTTCAATTTGCCGGATTTTGCCAATGATGTGCCAGTCCTGCTGGTACTGGGTTCACTGATCTGCCTGCCGGTTTATTTCCTGGGCCTGATCTGGTTCTTGTCGATCAGCCGCCGCATCCGGGCTGGCGTGCTATGGCGCAATTCCCTGATCGCGCGGATCTGCCGCGGTCTCTGGCGCCTCGTCCGGCGGCTTGCTGCCCGCCTGGCCAATCTGCGCGGCAATGGCAGCCTTGTTCTGCTGACCGTCTTGATCTTCAGCGTTTTCCTGATTGCCGACGGCATCCTGGCGAACTTCTGGTGGGACTCATTCCAGGGTTTTCTGCTGGCTGTCGCCTTTAACCTGACCGTGCTTGTCTTCCTGTGCAACACGGTGGTCAATTTCAACAAAATCTCCCGTGCAGCAGCGGAAATCGCCGACGGCAACCTGGCGGCCAAGATCAATATCGGAAGCTTGTCCGGCCGGCTCCGGCAGCACGCCGCAGTCATCAACAACATCGGCAACGGCTTGAATGCCGCTGTAGCCGAACGAATGAAAAGCGAGAATTTCAAGACCGAGCTGATCGCCAATGTCTCGCACGATCTGAAAACACCGCTAACCTCGATCGTCAATTATGTCGACCTGCTGAAGAAGCAGCCGGATCCGGCGCAAGCGGCCGAATACCTGGATGTCCTGGAGCGCAACACCCAGCGGCTGAGGGAACTGACCGACGATCTCCTGGATTTCAGCAAGTTCAGCACCGGCAATGTCCAGCTCCAGTTGGAAAAGCTTGATCTCAGTGAATTGATCCGCCAGGGCGTCGGCGAATACCTGGAGAAGCTGGCCAGCCGCAACCTGCAAGTGGTCCTCGGTCTTCCCGCCGAACCGGCCGTTGTCCTGGCCGACGGGCGCCAGGTCTGGCGTATCCTGGAGAACATCCTGTCCAATGTCCGCAAATATGCCCAGGCGGACACCCGCGTCTATGTCGATTTGTTCCGGCGGGGCAACGACCTGGTCTGGACGACGAAAAACATCTCGGCCAATCCGCTGAATGTCCCAGCAGAAACCTTAATGGAGCGCTTTGTCCGTGGCGACGCCTCCCGTCACACCGAGGGCAGCGGTCTGGGCCTCTCGATCGCCAAAAGCCTGGCGGAACTGCAGCAGGGCCGTTTCGACATTGTAATCGACGGCGACCTGTTCAAAACCGTGATCGCCCTGCCGGCGGCGATGTAAACAGGACTGCCGGAAGCTAGACGCGGCCCTGGATGATCCGCAGCATCTCGTTGCTGACAGTCTCGCGGCGGTCATCGTCGACCAGGCTGAAACGGTTGCAATCATAAGGCGTGCTCAGGTAATTCCAGACGCAGTACGGGATATCATTGTTGATCATGAATCGGATCACATCCCGCATCCAGTTCTGTCGCCATTCCAGCCGGCAATGGCGAATGGTGCCGAATTCCCCGGCATACAGGATCTTATCCGGGTTGGCCGCAATCCAGTCTTTCGCCGGTTGCAGCTGGTTGAGGATATACGCTTCGTCCATGCGTTCATAACGATCGTATGCCGCGGGATCGCCCTTGACGAATCGCTGAAAATCCTTATAATGCTCAATGTCGCCCGGATAGGGCATGTCCCGGTTGTACACGTAATTCCAGGTCGAAATCACGCTTTTCTGGTGGGTGAACTCGCCGGGTCCATAAAAGTGGAACGTGTAGATGATCTTGTCGTCATCATAGGTTTTGAGCTCCGCCAATTTCCCGACGCTGTTCCACTGGGCGCTGCCGATCACGATCAGCCGGTCCGGATTCATCGGCCGCAGCATCTTGACCGTTCGCTCGGCTAAGGCATTCCACCGGATGCTGTCGGCGCTGTTGACCTCATTCAGGATCTCAAAAGCAACGTTGCCGATCGTATGATAGCGTTTTTCGAACATCTCCCACAGGCTGACAAAGCGGTCCTGCAGCTCGGGCGCCGTGAGCAGATCGCCTTCATCGGTACAATCGCAATAGGCGCCGACCGCTTTATGCAGATTGAGCATGACATTCAGGCCCTCGGCCTGGCACCAGCCTATAAAGTCGTCAATATGCCGGAGGCCGTTTTCTTTATAAATGAAGGGATGGTCGTTGTCTTCCACGACAATCTGGTCGAAGGCAATCCGAATGTGGTCCATTCCGAATGAGGCAATCTTCTTCACATCTTCATGGGTAATGTAGCGGTCGAAATGCTCCAGGTCGCCGATGGTAATCACCTTGCGCATTTCCGGCGGCAGCAGTTTGATGCGTTTGAAGTTGGTCAGCCAGCCGCCAATACCCATACCCTTTTGAAAACCAGTAAATTCTTTCATTTTACCTTCTCCTTGTTTGTTATGTTTGCGGGATAATCCATTGTTTCACCAACCGGCAGGATGCGCCAGGCCAAGTCCGGATATTTGACCGTCATGTATTGCCCAAAGCGCTGCGGATCTTCCCCATTATGGGCGAACATGTCGTAATGGCCGGGAATAGTCAGCCGGGGTCGAATATCGCCGGCCAGGTCAACCGCCTCCTGGTATGTCAGGTTGCCGATGCAGCCGCTGGCGTACCGGACCGCGTCACGGCCATTGATGGGCAGAAACGCGATATCGGGCGACCCAAAACTGTTGATTTTCGCAGCGAAACCATCATAGCGGCAGGTATCGCCGGCGTGGAATATCTGCCATCCCTGCCAGCGGATCAGATAGCACAGATGCGGATGCCGGCCAGTCTGGGGATCCGTGTCGAGAAATTCATGCGACGCGGCAATGGCGTCGATCCGGATGCCCTGGTAATCCGCCGGTTCCTGTTCATCCACAAAGATAAAGCGCCCCGGATCGATCTGGCAGTCGCGCGGTATGCTCTCCCTGCAGAATGCCGGCACAACGAAGCGAATGCGCGGGTTCAGCGCGGCAATTTGGGACCAGGCCGGTTTATCAATGTGGTCAAGATGGTTATGCGTGCCGAAAAGCAGCAGCACATCGGCCAGGTCCTCCGGTTGAACCATGTTTGGCAGCAATCGCCGCGGCGAATCGGACAGATACAGATCGATGCCGATCTTCTGACCGCCAGCCTCGAGCAGGCAGCCCTGCTGGCCGGTGCGCAGGATCCGCAGCCGGCCGGACGAAACGGTTACATCACTCATGCTGCTCCCTTTCCTTCTGGCCAGGCCGGTTGGCCGCCATTTCCATCGCCTCGACCAGCGGCAGCTTCTTCCCGCTCATAAAGCGGATCATCGCGCCGCCAGCCGTGCAAACGCAGGATATTTGCTTCAGGTCAATCATCCGGCTGGCTGAACTGACCGTGTCGCCGCCGCCGATGACCGAGTAGGCTGTGCTGTCAGCCACTGCTTGCCAGACCTGGCGGGTGCCGATGGCAAACTGCGGCTTTTCGTAGACTCCGGCCGGGCCATTGGCGAAGATTGTGCCGGCTTGCGCGATAATGGCCTGGTACTGCCGGATTGTGCGGGCGCCAATGTCCAGATAGAGTTGTTTGGCCGGCAGTGCGGCAAGCTCGGTTTCGCAACGCCGGCCATCCTGGTCATAGGCCAGATCGACCGGCCGATCTATCACCTCCGGATAAGTTTGCAGCAAATCACGAGCCGCATCAACGAAGGGCAACAGATCTCTTTCCCGGAGGAATTGCCGGGTCAGATCACCCAAATCAACTTGATCGGCCAACAGGAAGACCTGACCCACCAAGCCGGTGGTCAGGATTCGATCAGCCGTTCCATTCGCCAGAACCCTGGCCATCATGCCGAACGCATCCGATATCTTGGCCCCGCCCAGGATAAAAACGCACGGTTTTTGCGCTTGATGCAAGACCGCGTACAGCGCGGCATATTCCTCGGAAAAGAGAAAGCCAGCCGCCGACGGCAGAACCTGCTGGAAGGCCGTCATCGAGGGCGCGTTGCGATGAGCGGCCGAGAAGGCGTCATTGACATACAGGTCGAACAGGGGCGCCAGGCTGCGAACCAGCCAGGTCTGCAGCATCTGGTCCGGCTGCAGTTTGACATCCTTTTCGAAAGTGGACAGTTCCTCGCCCAGATAGCGCAGATTACCGAGCAGAATCACGTCACCCGGCTGAAGCGCACGAACAGCGGCCACCGCCGCCGGGCCGCAGACATCGTCGATGTAGCGGACCGCCGAACCCAGCAAGGTGCTCAGGCGTTCCGCGTGTTCGGCCAGCGGGATCAGGTTCTGATAATCCAGCGTATCCCCCTGATGCGCGATGATGGCGGTCCGCGCGCCGCCCTGCTGCAGCCAGCGCAGGGTAGGCAGGCTTTTCACCAGCCGGTTGTCGTTGACGATCCGATGGGTCAGGGGATCGATTGGCGAATTGATGTCCAGGCGCAGCAAAACCCGTTGGCCGGCTATGGCGCAGTCGCGCAGCGAGGTGACCATCATTTTTTCCATTTGCCAATCCCCAGATAACCGTTGGTCGCCGCGACAGCCGCCAGGCGGTCGGTTTGCATGGACATCGCCGCGCGAATGCCGTCGATGGTTTCCGGTATGGTCACGGATTCTTGCGGAATATTGATCGCATACATCAGCTGGTCGCCAACCTCCACGATGCTGTCTTTCCAGAGCGCAATTTCATACATGTCGCCGCGGGGATTGCCCAGATCGCGGGCATACCGGAACAAGGACGCATTACCCAGGAAGCCCTCGTCAATCGAGACCAGGCGGATCCGATCATGGCCGGCAAAAGCCGCCAGGGCCATTTCTTTGGTTATTTTCGTCTTCCCCTTGGCGACCACGGTGATAATGTGCCCATGCGTCACCGGGGTATGAATCAGGATTCCGGTCGCCAGGACATGCGGCATGATCGTCATGAGATCCACAGCCTGGTGCGATGGCGCCTTGTCCAGCTGCAGCGCATTGGTCAGGCCGCGATGATAATCGCCCGGATCAGCGACCCGCCGGACGATCGTGATCGCCACCTGCTCCATACCATAGGCCCGATCCAGGCAGTCGACCGAACGAATCAGGCCGGTTGTGTTGCAGCTCGTCAGCTTCAGGTAATTGGCCGCCAGGCCCTTTTCATAATTGGCATAACCATGGAAGAAGACATCGGCGACATTGTTCTTCTCGCCGCCCTGGAAAATAGCCTTGACGCCTTTCGCCTCATAGCGGGCCTTGTTGCGGACACCGACGCCGCCGGGCGAGCTATCCAGCATGATATCGACTTTATCCAGCAAATCATCGAAGCTGCCGGCTACCGGTATCCCCAATCCGGCAAACTGTGCCGGGTCAGCGCCATCAACCAAATACAAATCGTAGGGCATCCCCTTCTCGTGCAAGGCCCGGATGGACAGGGTCGGCGCGAGATCCACAACGCCGACGAGCTCCATGTCGCCCTGTAGGGCAACCCCATCAGCCAGCCTCTGGCCGATCACGCCATATCCGGCAACTCCAACGCGAACTTTTTTCATGGTTTCCTCCTTTTAGTCACTGTTCAGTCAATGTTAGTCGCTCATCTTTCAAACAAAATTACCCAATCGTCTGGCCGGACAATTTCGCATAGAAGCAGGCCAGGGCGCTATGGTCCTTTTGCCCCAGGCCGTCCGCATGCAGCGTCTGCAGCATTTCCTGCACGGCCGCGGTCAGGGGCAGCGGTGCGCCGTTCCGGTGGCCCGCCGACAAGGCGTTATTCAAGTCCTTGATATGCAGATCGATCTTGAAACCCGGCTGGAAATTATTCTGCAGCATCATCGGACCTTTGGCATTCAGCACCGTTGAACCGGCCAGACCACCGCGGATTGCTTCGAGCACAATCGCCGGATCAACGCCGGCTTTCCTGGCCAGGGTCAACGCTTCAGCCAAGGCAGCAATATTCAGGGCAACGATGATTTGATTCGCCAGTTTGACCGTGTTGCCCGCGCCAATGGCGCCGCAATAGGTCACGCTGGAGCCCATCACGTTAAGAATGTCTTTGACGCGCTCGAAAATATCCTTTTCGCCGCCAACCATGATGGCCAGCGTGCCGTCAATCGCCTTCGGTTCGCCGCCGGAAACCGGCGCGTCCAGCATTGCGACGCCCTGTCTGCGGCACTGGTCGGATACGTCCCGCGAAGCCTGCGGATCGATCGAGCTCATATCGATCAGAATCGCACCAGCCCGGGCACCGGCCAGGATGCCGTCCTTCCCCAGCACGCAGGTCAGGACTTCCGGCGAATCCGGCAGCATGGTTATGATGCAGTCGCTCTGCGCGGCTACATCAGCCGGCGATGCGCCAACCAAGGCGCCGCAACCGGCCAGTTCGGCTACAGCTGGCGCGGACAGATCGTAAACCATCACGGCACGAGCGGCATGCAACAGGTTTTTGCACATCGGGCGGCCCATGATGCCCAAGCCGATGAATCCGATCATTGGACCTGGCCTCCTTTACCGGCGCGGTCAGCCAAATAATCCTTGATCTGCCGGACGCCGCTCTCGAGGCTGGTCAGAACCGGGATCTGGATATGCCCCAGCAAAGGCAGCAGGTGATACATGCTGCCCTGTGCCAGCACGATCACGTCGTTTCTGGCAGCGGCTTGCTCGATCGTATCAATAACGATCCGGTTGTGTTTGTCGCGATCGTTTTCACGCAGCAGCGCTTCATAGGCGCCCTGGCAGAAACAGCGCTCCACCTCGACCGGTTTGCCGATGTCGGCAGCCATCCGTTCCACCAGGCGGCTTGATGGTGCGACAGTTGAAATGGCGGTGGCAATGACGGCGATCCGGCTGCCCAGCCCGGCAGCTTCCCGCGCCATGGGTCCATCGATCTTCAGGACCGGGATCCGGATCATCGTGGCAGCAATATCCGCCGCTTCGCCGACCGAGGAGCACTGGTTCAGGACGCAGGCGCAGCCCAGATCCTGGCAATGCCGGTAGTAATCGCCCATCCGGCTGATGATGGCCGGCGTCAGCCCCTGATTGGCCAGCGCTTCCTGCAGCAGGCTGTCATCGATGATGTTGATCATTTCGACGTCCGGCAACTGGCTGGCAAATTGCTTCTTAATGTCCTCAACGGAATAAAGGAAAGTGTGGACCACACCCACTCTGGTTTTCATGCGGTAAAACCTCCGTACTTTTTATTGCGTCTTCGATAGTCAACCATGGCAGACCGTCAGACCGCCATCGACATAAAGCGTCTGACCAGTGATATAGGATGCTTTTTCCGAAGCCAGGAACAAGACGGCGTCGGCGATCTCCCCGGCGCGGCCCTGGCGGCTCAACGGCAATTTCTCCTGCAGGGCGGCCAGGTTGGCCGGATTGGCATAAATCGCGGCATTGATGGCCGTCGGAATGCTACCCGGCGCCACGCAATTGACCCGGATCCCCTGTTTGCCCCACTCCCGGGCCAGGCTGCGGGTGAGCTGGCTGATGCCGGCCTTAGTCGCGGCATAGACCGCCTGGCCGATGACAACCGTCATGCCCTGGACCGAACCAATGTTGATGATCGAACCGCCGGCTGCCCGGTCAGCCATGTTGAGCGCTGCGGCTTGGGCAGTGAAGAAGCAGCCTTTGAGGTTGGTGTCCACTGTCGCATCCCAGTCGGTTTCGGTGA
>JAEXPB010000211.1 GCA_023438965.1 Bacillota bacterium
GTATTGGTCACCGGCGGCGCGCATGGTATCGGGCGGGCGATCGCGACCGCTTTTCTGGAGGTCGGGGCGACCGTCCTGGTCTTCGACATCGACACGGCAGCCGGCGAGGCTTTCGCCCGGGAATGCCGGGAAAAGGGTCAGCCACTGTCGTTTTATGCGATCGACCTGACCCAGCCGGCAAACGTCTGCCAGCTTTTCACCGAGCTGGCGAGCCGGCAGCGGATCGACATTCTGGTCAACAACGCCGGCAAAGGCAATTTCAAGCCGCTGACCGACCTGTCGACCGAAGAATGGGACGAGATTCTCAACCTCAATCTCCGGGCGGCCTTCATTCTGGCCCGCGAATTCGCCCGCGCCAATCGCGGCACCGGTTATGGCCGGATCATCAACATCGCTTCGACGCGTTTCCTGATGTCCGAGCCGGGCAGCGAGGCGTATGCCGCTTCCAAGGGCGGCCTCGTCGCTCTGACCCACGCCCTGGCGCTTTCCCTCAGCGACGAGAAAATCACCGTCAACTGCATCAGCCCCGGCTGGATCGAGACCCGCGACTACAATAGCCTGCGGCTGGCCGATCACCGGCAGCATCCCTCCGGACGGGTCGGCGAGCCGGCGGATATCGCCCGGGCCTGCCTGTTCCTGGCCGATGAGCAGAACGACTTCATCAATGGCCAGAATATCATCATCGACGGCGGCATGACCCGCAAGATGATTTATCTGGAGTAGGGCGGATCTGGCCGCCCGATCGGTTTTCTGGTATAATTGACTCAGGGTCAGTCGATGCCGGATGCACGAAACGGAAGATCCTTCCGGCAGCCTGATGCCTGGCTGCCTCCCGGCGGACTGGCCCGGTCAGGAGGATTGAATATGATCCTGGTTACCGGAGCCACCGGCCATATCGGCAATATCCTGGTCAATCAGCTGGCCGCCATCTACCCCGACGAAACGATCCGCCTTTTCCTGCAGCCGCAGGAAAGGCTGCATATGTTCGACGGCCTGCGGCTGGAAATTTACTTTGGCGACATCCGGCACGAGCACGATGTCCGCCGGGCCGTCAATGGCGCGCGGCTGGTCTTCCACCTTGCCGGTCTGATCGACACGGCGCCGCGCCAGCCGCAACTGCTGCAGCAGGTCAATGTCCTTGGCACCCGGCTGATCGTCGAAGCCTGCCTGGAATATCATGTGGAGCGGCTGGTCTACGTCAGCTCCGTCCACGCGCTGCCCGACCTGCCGGACAACCAGCTGATCGCAGAGATCAAGGATTTCCCGGTGCCCGACCTGCTCGGACCGTATGCCCAGTCCAAATCGTCGGCCACTGCAGCTGTTTATGACGGCGTACGGCGCGGCCTGGACGCGGTCGTCGTTTTCCCGAGCGGCGTCATCGGGCCCTTTGACTACCAGCAATCCCAGATGGGCCACCTGTTCCGCTATCTGAGCACACAGGGCTGGCTGAAGATCGTCATGTCCTTCAACGGCGCTTATAATTTCGTCGATGTCCGCGATGTGGTCGGCGGCATCATCGCCGCCGCCCGGAAGGGCCGCAGCGGCGAAGGCTATATCTTGTCCGGCCACCGGGTGACCCTGCGGGAAGTCATCCATCTGGAGCGGGAAGTCCTCGGCCAGAAGCAGCCGCTGGTCTTCTTCGCGCCGACCTGGATCGTTCGCACCGGCGCCTGGCTGGCGACGGTTTTTTGCCGCATCTTCGGTATCAAGCCGATTTTCACGCCTTACAGTGTCGCGGTTCTGGGGTCCAACTGCAATATCAGCCACGCCAAAGCCACCGCTGAACTCGGTTACCAGCCGCGGCCGCTGGCGGAGACATTCCGCGACATCATCGTCTGGATGCAGGAGAACGGCCAGATCCGCCGGCCGCGCAAGTCGCCGCCGGCCGCCGTTAAAGTCGGCCAGAACTGATCCCGCTGTCGCCGCCTGCTTGCTGTTGACCGGCAAACCGTTCTATAATAAAGATACGAGAACGGCTTGTTGCCAGTCAGGCGGAAAGTGGGGAAATTGACCATGTTTGAAAAAATACTCATGATCTCGGAGCCCATGCCGAATGCGGATGTGATCCTCAAGTGCGTCGTCGCCCTGAAAAAGACCGGCACAAAGGAATGCCTGCTTTTTCAGTGCCTGAATCCGAAAATCCTGTATGAAACGCCATCCACCTTTGTCGCCGACATCTTTCACACCAATCTGGAAGCGCAGCAGAAATATCTGACGGAACAGGGCTTGACCGTGACAACCCGGGAAGCGGTCGGCTATATCCGGGATGAGATCAGCCAAGTCGCCCATGATGAGCATTGTACCCTGATCGTGGCCGGCGCCAACGAGCAAAGCCTGCTCGGCGACTTGCTGTTCGGCAATGCCGCCTATTCGGTCATGCACGGTGCGACGATGCCGCTGCTGATCGTCCGCGTTCCCGGACGGACGGAGCTGCCTGAGGCGATCCGGCCTTTCCGTGATCTGTCCACCCATGTGCTGTTCCCGACCGATTTCTCGGACAATGCCAACCAGGCTTTCGCCGTGCTGAAAGAAATGGTTTCGGCGGGCGTCCGCAAGATCACGCTTCTACATGTGCAGGACAAATCGCGAATCGAGCCCCATTTGCTGGACCAATTGAACGAATTCAATCGCGTCGACGCCCAGCGCCTGCGTCAGATGGCCGATGAGCTCAAAGTGATCGCGCCGGTCGATGTGGCAACCCAGCTCCTCTATGGTTCACCGACCGCGGAAATCCTGCGCCTGGTCTGCGACCAGCAAATTTCCCTGGTCATCATGGGCAGCCAGGGCCGCGGCTATATTAAAGAAGTCTATCTGGGCAGTGTCAGTCACAACATCGCCCGGCATGCCGTCGCTTCAGTCCTGCTGATCCCGGCGGCCCGCTGAGTCCGGGCGACCGATCTGTCCCACCTGGCCGAACCGGTATTTCAAACAGCCTTTCGGACAGATATCCACACATTCGCCGCACAGGCAGCAGTCACTGTGCTTGGCCAGCTCCGGCCCGAGCTTTTCGCGTACGCCGATGCTCATCGGGCACTGGCGGACACAGCGTTCACAGCTGATGCAGCCGGCTGCCGAGGAAGCGATGTGCAGCCGGGGCAAACCCAGCCGGTCACCGAGCTTCGTGCCCAGCATCATGAACGGCGCCATCCAGCAGATGGCATGGCAGGAAGCCCGTCGGCCAACCAGAACCGAGATCAGCAGGAAAATCAGGATCACGCCGTAATAAATGATAAACTTCAGCGGTTCGTCGACCGATATGCCGCTCTCCGTCAGGTAGAGCGGGTTGATTTGCCGTAGCCCGCCGCTGCTGATAAAGCCGCCAGCCAGGGAAGCCAGCCAGACCACCCAGATCAGGATCTTGATCCGGCGGAGCCAGCGACCGGTCACCCGCCGGCTGTTGACGCCGGTCAGGATGTCGTTCAGGCCGCCGCCCGGGCAGAGCCAGCCGCAAAACAGCCGGCCGAGGAAGATCGAACTCACGAAAAGGCCGAGAAAGGCCAGGCCGCTGCCGGCCAGGACACCCTCGAAAGAAGCCTGGATAATCAGATAGGGCGACAGGAAATTGATTGTGACCGGGAATGCCAGGAAAGACAGGAAAATGACCAGATGGCGGATATTCTGGCGCCGTGGGCGCCGCCGGACCGTTGAGCCGGATCTGGCAGGCTGTGTGGCCATGACCGGCACCCCCTTTCGCGAAGTTGATCACGCAGTCTCATCATATCACCGCCAGCCGGCCGCTGAATAGTCCTGGCCAAGCGCATCAGCTATTTGGCATCGACAGAGTCCTACGTTACATCGCCGGCCGCTAACCGGATTATAATGAATATAGATGATTGTCCTCGGACAGGTTTATTTCGGACGGAGGGGTGCATATGCGCGGGAAGTCTTCGGTCCGTTTCGTCCAGGTAGCCAGCGTTTTCAGTCTGGCTGTCACCTTGATCATCAATTGCCTGTCGACAACCATGCCATTGAATGGCCGCACCGCCGGCCAGATCGCCAACCGGTTCAACAACCTCCTGATTCCCGAAAGCATGATTTTCACCATTTGGGCGTTGATTTATTCGCTCTTGCTGATATACGCCGTTTATGTCCAGATGCGGTTGCACCGGCTGCCGCCGGCAGAGCAGCAACCGCTGGTCATCCAGGGCTGGCTGTTTACCGCCAGCGGTTTCCTGAACAGCATCTGGATTTTCGCCTGGCATTATTTCCAGTTGCGCCTGTCGATGGGCATCATGCTGACGCTGCTGGTCGTCCTGATCATGCTGTACGCCGATATCCCGGTTGATCTGCCGCTGCGCGAACGGTGGCTGCGGCGGCTGCCGTTCTCCGTCTATACCGCCTGGGTCAGTTTCTGCTGCAGTGTTAATGCTGCGGCATTCCTGGCCGGCACCGGCTGGCGAGGCGGCGCCCTGGGTCAAGAGTTCTGGACCCTGATGATCCTGGCCGGCCTGGTCCTCCTGGGCTGGCTGGCCTTGCTGCGGCGGCACGATCTGGGATTCGCCCTGACCATCGCCTGGGGTATCGCCGGCATTCTGGTCCATCATCTGACCGTACTGCGCCAGGCCTATCCGATGATCATCAGCGGCGCGATCGCCGCCCTGGTCCTGCTGGCGATCGGCATGATCTGGCTCCTGGTCCGTCAGATTCTGGCCTGGCCGCATCAGGCAGCCAGCAAGACTTAGTGTGTATGAATTAGATTAAATCCGCATGAACCGGCGTTTGGAACCCGATGTTTACGG
>JAEXPB010000276.1 GCA_023438965.1 Bacillota bacterium
CCCGGCGGATCCGTCTGGCAGGCATGCTTTCATTGTAGCAAGATCGACCGGAACCAGAATGTTGCAAGTTCTGTTTCGATATACTAATTTTGGCAGTTTGGCGGCGACGCCAGAATGACCGGTTGGCTGCGACAAAAATAATGACAAATGTCGGAAATATTTACAAGCCCGCGAACCCGAACCGGATTACTGGCCGAACTTGTTCTTGTAGTCGATCGGCGTCAGCCCGGTGTATTTCTTGAAGACCTTGCTGAAATAATACTGGTTGGAATAGCCGACGCGATCGGCGATTTCGCCGACCGACAGGGCGATGTCCTTCATATAGGCCTTGGCCTTGTCGATCCGGATCATATTCAAATATTCCTTGAAAGAATAGCCCAGCTCGTTTTTGAACAGGGTGCTGAGATAGCTGTAGCTCATGTTCATCGTCTTGGAGAAGAATTCCAGGCTGAGATTCATTTCCGAGTTCTTCTCGATCGCCTGCTTGATTTTGTACACGACGCTGCGGTATTCCTGGTAATTGCCCAGAGACAGGGCGTACATCATGTCGACGGTCTCCAGGATGCCCTTGCGGAAATCGGCATAGGTGTAGAAACCCTGCAGATAACGATAAATGCCGTCGATCGAATCCAGGTTGGCGGGCAGGGTCTTGCCCAGCTTCTTCAGGATCCGGGTCATGGTATAAAGGAACGTCACATTCGTGTCCAGGAAAGCTGGAAGGGGCAAATAGCGGGTCTGGTCCAGCATCTCGCCGGCGTAAGCCAGCAGGTCATCCTGGACTTCCTGTTCGATCGCCCGGATGATCCGCTGCTCGTCCAGTTGGAAGGGCAATGGCGGTGGTGGCAGCTGTTCATGGAAGACATAGTTGTCGCCGCTCTGGAAAAAGCATTGCCGTGCCGCCTGGTCGGCCTGCTCGATGTAGGTGTAGACCTGGCTGAAGTCGCTGCAGACCTGGCTGACGCCGATGCCGCAGTCAAACAGGAAATCATCGTGCAATGCCTGGCTGATCAGCTTGCAGATCCGAACTACCGCCAATCCGCGATCGGCAACCGCGAGCAGGTACTTGCCCAGCTCGGCATGCGCCAGCAGATGCGGCTCCTGGCCGAAAATCTCCTGCCGCCGGGCGGCGAACATGGCATTGACCGCCGCGACGGCATCATAGGCACCGAGCTTGTCCAAGCCGTAGATGTCCAGCATCATGATCCGGATTTTCTGACCGCCGAGCTGCTCGATCAGATCCTTCTTCTGGAAATAATGGATTTCCTGACGGGTGGCTTCCTGGCGGCGGTCGGCCATCTGGTCGCGGACGCGCAGGACCGCGTTCAGGATGTCCTCGGGTTTGGAGGACAGCTTCAGGATATATTCTTCCACGCCCATGGTGATGGCCTGGCGGGCATACTCGAACTCGGCGTAAGACGTGAGGATGATCACGGGCAAATCGATGTTCTCTTGCTTCAACCGCTTCAGCAGCTCCAGCCCGTCCATCACCGGCATCCGGATATCGGTCAGCAGGATGTCCGGTTTTTCCAGATGGATTTTCTCCAGGGCTTCCTCCCCGTTGGAAGCCTCATGGATGAACCGGCAGCCATGGGCCGCCCAGTCGATGCTGGTCATGATCCCATAGCGGACAAAGTATTCGTCATCGGCGATCATCAGCTTGATCACGTTCACGTTCTCCTATCTGAATAGTTGATATGCCTGGGTCTTCGCGCAGGACCGGCAGCGTCACCCGGACGACGGTCCCTTTTTTCGGCTGGCTGGTTATTTCGATCCCGCACGGCGGCTGGAAGCGCAGTTCGATCCGCTTCTTGCAGGCCAGGATGCCGACCCGGGCGCCGGGCTTCTCCGTGAAAACGGCGGCAAGTGCCTCCTCGTTCATCCCGACGCCGGTATCGGTCACAGTCAGGACAAGATAGTCGCCCTGCTGCTGGATATCAATGAAAATGTCGATTTTCGGTTTCCGGCCCAGGCCGTGAAAGACGGCGTTCTCGACAATCGGCTGCAGGATCAGGTTCAGGGTGTACAGATCGAGGACTTCCTCCGACAGTGAGTAATGCACTTCGAAATGATCCTGGTAGCGCAGCTTGTTGATGTTGACGTAACACTGCAGCAGCTCGATCTCCTCCCGCACGCGGACAAAGCCGGTGACATTGCGGATGGCGCTCTCCAGGATGCTGCCCAGCCAGGACATGGCATCGACCATCGCATCCATGTGCTGAGCGACGGCCATCCATTTCAGGGCGTTCAGGGTGTTGAGCAGGAAGTGCGGATTGAGGCGGGTCTGATAAACAGCGATCTCCAGCTGGACCGCCTGCTGTTCCTGCTGGATGGCGTTCTGGAACAGCGACTGGATCCGCACGGTCATGTCATTCATGCAGTGCGCCAGCGCGGCGATTTCATCCTCGCCCGTGACATCGATCCGCTGGTTGAAGTCCCCCTGGCTGATGACGCCCGCTTTCTCGCTGACCAGCCGAAGTGTCCGGGTGATGCGGAAGAGGATCCGCAGTTCGATGATCAGGACGGCGGCCAGCATGACCACGACAATCAGGATGACCAGCAGCGTGTAAGGCTGCACGCCTTTGAGCAGGTAATCCGTGTTGACCGTGCTGACTAGGCTGGTATCATCCGGCCCGGCGCTCCGGGACACCATCAGGCGGTCGCCGTTCAACTCGGCAAAAGTGTAGCCCGCGCTGTCCTGCCCGATCTTCTCGAATACCTGGTCGATATTGCGGTTCAAGTAGGCATCGCTGTCGGCATAGACAATCCGGCCCTGAATGTTGGTGATGTAATTCGTATAAACCGTGCCATCGGCGGTGTCGCTGATGATGCTGGTCAGCATGGTGTCGTCGACCATGAAGACCAGCCAGCCATACTTGGCGCCGCTGGCGGCGACCATCGGGCGGATAAAGATCAGCTTGCGGGTCGGGAACAGGTCGGTCTCCGTACCGACCCACATCAGGCGCTGGACGGAGCGGATGCCGTTTTCCAGATACCTGGACCGGATGGTGTCCGCCATGCTCTTGATGGTCAGGATCTGGCTGGCTGAAGAATAATTGGTGTAATAGTTCCAATCGTTGTCAAAGACCAGAAAGAGACTGTCATGCTTCAGGGTGATGGCCTGGGTCGGGAACAAGGTTTTGTCCAGGTAACGCATGTCCGTATATTTCTGGAACAGGCCGTCCGACTCATAACTATCGGTCAGCAGGCGGTAGAGCGTTTCGTCGAACACCATGTAGTCGGCGGCCGTCGACAGCTTGGCATACATCATCTCGATCGAATTGGCCATTGCGGCCTGGCTGGTCTGGATGCTGTGGTAGGCGTTGTCGTGGATGATTTTCTGGATGATCAGGTGATAAACGCCGGCGATCAGCAGCGTCGGGATGATCGTACCGCAAAGCAGAATCACGATCAGCTTCCGGATCAGGCTCTTGTTCATGCGTGATGTCATCGTTCGCAACCAGTTCAGATGCATATCTTCCAGTCCTTGTCTGGCCCGGATCCTGTCGGGAAGCCGGCCGGAATAGAAGCAAGCGGCGAGTGCCGGTCAATCTTGAAAACAGGGCGCTTGAAGCAGGCTCAGTATAGCATAGGGGAAACAGTGAAGCAACGAGGCGTAAACGCACGCTAAACGCACGGAAACGCACGCGTGCGTTTATTTGCGTGATTTAAACGCACGCGTGTGTTATAATTGTATTATGCAAATAATTTTTAATGATTAGGAGTGCGCTAATATGATCCCGGATAAGGAAACCCTGCTGGTGGAATTTAAAAGTGATCTGAAAAGCTTGTCCGATAATGAATTGATTGAGACTGCTGTCGGATTTTCCAATACGCAAGGCGGAACCATCTTCTTAGGCGTTGAAGACAATGGCCAACCGACTGGTCTTCACGCCAATCACCAGGATCATGACAAGATTGTGCCGTTGATTGCCAATAAAACAGTACCGCCGATTTCTGTCAGCACAGAGCGGATCACCATCAATGATATTGATGTTATTTGCATCCATGTGCCTCAGAGCAATGCCGTAATTGCGACATCAAGCGGGAAAATTCTCCGCCGGGTTTTGAAGCTCGATGGTACACCCGAAACAGTGCCCATGTATCCCTTCCAAATCAACACGCGCCTTTCGGATCTGAGCCGACTGGATTACTCTGCCGAGCCAGTGCGCAACGCATCTGTCGATGACCTGGACCCCCTGGAACATCAAAGATTAAGAAATATTATCAAATTGTTCAGGGGAGAAAGTATTTTGCTGGAATTATCGGATGAGGAACTAGACCAGGCACTTCATCTCACAACAAGGTCAGAAGGCCAAAGAATACCAACAGTCGTTGGACTTCTCCTTGTCGGGAAGGAAGATCGTCTCCGAGAATTACTTCCGACTGCCACGGCAGCCTTTCAAGTTCTGGAAGGGACTGCAGTCAAAATGAATGAGCAAGTCTGTAAACCCTTGCTTTCGATTTTTGAATTGTTTGAAACCTACTTGAAAGCCTGGAATCCTGAAAAGGAAGTAGAATACGGCTTATTTCGCTTGCCAATTCCTGAATTTGACCATCGGGCCTTCCGTGAAGCTTTGATCAATGCCTTTGCCCATCGGGACTATACTGTTCTTCAATCGACCAGGATTCAAATTGATGAAGATGGTTTATCGATCACGAGTCCTGGCGGCTTTATTGAAGGCGTTTCCAAAGATAATTTACTGACGGTTGAACCGCATGGACGTAATCCGGCTTTATCTGATGCATTAAAAAGAATCGGCTTGGCTGAGCGGACCGGTCGGGGAATTGATCGGATTTATGAAGGTTCGATTGTCTATGGTCGGCCTTTGCCTGATTATTCGGAATCAACCAGCCGATATGTTCGAGTATTCATTCCAAGAGCTGCACCAGATTTGCCCTTTGTTAAAATGCTGGCGGATATTCGAAATAGAGATGGACGCGATATGCCGATTGCTTCATTGATGATTCTTTCCACCTTGCGCTCAGAACGCCGTTGCGATATTCGTCGTCTAGCTGCAGGCTCTTTGTTGAGTGAAAGTAAATGTAAAGCTGCTGTTGAGCGCCTGGTCGAAGCTGGTTTGGTTGAAGCTCAAGGATCCAATCGTGGTCGATCGTATACACTGAGCGGCAAAGTCT
>JAEXPB010000323.1 GCA_023438965.1 Bacillota bacterium
GAGCCGGGACGCCGCGCGCCATTACCAGCATAGCGAAATTGGCTACAATTACCGGATGAGCAATGTTGTCGCCGGCATCGGGCGGGGCCAGCTGAAAGTGCTTGGCGAGCGCGTAGCCCAGAAACGCCGTATTTTTGAGTATTACCGACAGACGATCGGCCAATTGGATGGCGTCGAAATGATGCCGGTCAATGACTGGAATGAACCCAACTGCTGGCTGACCTGCATTCAGTTGACCGGCCGGGTCAAGCCGCTGGACATCATGCTGGCGCTGGAGAAGGAAAACATCGAGTCCCGTCCGATTTGGAAACCGATGCATATGCAGCCGGTTTTTGCCGGATGCGATTTCTTCGGCGAAGGCATATCCGAAAAAATATTTGAAAACGGCGTTTGCCTGCCCAGCGATACCAAGATGAGCGAGGCCGATCTGGCGCGCGTGACGGATATTATCAAGGGGCGGTGGCACTGAGTATGCCCGGTGAATGTGACATGCAAACCCCGGCCGCCCGGCAAGGGCTTTATCGCCGCTTTTTCAAGCGCCCGCTGGATTTTCTCCTGGCCTTGGCCGCGCTGATCATCCTGGCGCCCTTTCTCCTGATCCTGGCTATTCTGGTTCGCGTCAAGCTCGGCCGGCCGGTCCTCTTCAAGCAAAAACGCCCCGGCTGCCGGGAAAAGATTTTTACGCTCTATAAATTCCGGACCATGACCGACAAACGGGACGCTAACGGCGCATTATTGCCTGATGACCAGCGCCTGCCCAGGTTCGGCCGGATTTTGCGCAGCACTTCGCTGGATGAATTGCCGGAGCTGTTCAACATCCTGAAGGGCGACATGTCGATTATCGGTCCCCGCCCGTTGCTGGTCCAGTACCTGCCGCTTTATAACGCCGGGCAGAAGCGCCGCCATGAAGTCCGTCCGGGACTTTCCGGCCTGGCGCAGGTCAATGGCCGGAACGCGATCAGTTGGGAGGACCGGTTCGACCTCGACGTTCAATATGTCGATAACATTACACTGGCCGGCGATTGCCGGATCATTTGTCAAACGGTGAAAAAGGCGTTGATCCGCGAAGGCATCAACCAGACCGGCGAAGCGACCATGGCGGCCTTTACGGGCAGCCCGCAGCAAGGATCGCCGGAGCAAGGGAGCAGATCATGATTCTCGGGATATATGGCGCCGGCGGATTGGGCCGGGAAGTGCTGGTTCTGGCCCGGCAGATCAACCGCAGCGAACCCCGCTGGCAGGACATGGTTTTCATTGATGATTCAGCCAGCACGGCCACGCTGAAAGACAAACCGGTTTTCACGCTGGCCGAAATCCAAAACCGCTATTCTGCCGGCGACATCGAGATCGCCATCGCCGTCGGCGAGCCGGCGGTCCGGCGGATCCTGCGCACGAAAGTGGCGAATGCCGGTTTTCGGCTGGCCACGCTGGTCCATCCGTCGGTCATCCTGAGCGAGGATACGACGCTGGGCGAGGGCGCCATCATCTGCTGCCAGAATTTCCTCTCCTGCGACGTGCAGATTGGCCGCAACGTGCTGATGCAGCCTTGCGCCAGCATCGGCCACGACAGCGTGATCGGCGACGATTCGGTTATTTCGACCTATGTTTGCATCGCCGGCGGCTGCCGGATCGGCGACGAGGCTTACATCGGCCTGCAGGTCGCCGTACGGGAAAAGGGGCAGATCGGCAGCCGGAGCATCATCGGCATGAGTTCATCGGTCGTGCGGGACATTCCGGATGACGTCATCGCCCTTGGCAATCCGGCCCGGGTTGTCAAGGAAAACACGGAACACCGGGTTTTTCACAAAACAAGCCAGGAGGGATAAGCAAGATGTTATTGAGTGGAAAAACAGCCGTGATTACCGGTTGTCTGCAAGGCATCGGCCGGGCGACGCTGGATGTTTTCGCCCGGAACGGCGCCGATGTTTTTGCCTGTTGCCAGCATGAAAGCGCCGAATTCACCGCCCATGTCCAGGAGCTTGCCGCGGCGTGCCAGGTTGAAATTATTCCGGTCTATTTCGACCTGATGGATGATGATTCGATCAAGCAGGCCGCCCGGGAGATCCAAAAGGCCAGGAAGAGCATCGACATTCTGGTCAATATCGCCGGCATGACCCGCGACGCCCTGTTCCCGATGATCACCATGGAACAGATGAAGTCGGTTTTCCAGGTGAACTTCTTTTCGCAGGTTCTCTTCTCCCAATACATCACCAAACTGATGCTCAAGAACGAAAAGGGCAGCATCATCAATATTTCCAGCATTTCAGCCCTGGACGGCAATCCTGGCCAGCTGGTTTATGCCGCCTCCAAATCGGCCATGATCGCCGCGACCAAAACCATGTCGGCCGAATTGGCGCCCAAGGGCATCCGGGTCAATGCCATCGCTCCCGGCGTCGTCGATACGGCCATGACGGCTGTTGTGCCCCAGGAGGCGATGGACCGGCTGCTCGTGCGCAGCAACATCAAGCGCAAAGGCCAGCCGGAAGAAGTCGCCAATGTCATCCTGTACCTGGCCAGCGATCTGGCCAGCTTCGTGACCGGGCAAACCATCCGCGTTGACGGCGGCATCGGCTAAGGAGGCAAGCATGTTACTCGCAGGGAAAAATGTGATCATTACCGGCACCAATCGGGGCATCGGCCGCGCCATGCTGGAAGAATTCGCCCGGAACGGCGCCAATATCTGGGCGCATGCCCGCGTCGCCACCCCGGCCTTCCTGGATGACCTGGCGGCGCTCTCGGCGCAGTATGCGGTCAAGATCTGGCCGCTTTGCTTTGACCTGACCGATTATGATGCGATGAAAGCAGCGGTCAAGACGGTCATGGCCGCCAAAATCCCGGTCGACGCCCTGGTCAACAACGCCGGCATCACCTATAACGCGTTGTTCCAGATGTCCTCGATCGACCAGCTGCGCAAGCAGCTGGAAGTCAATTTTGTGGCGGTATTCACCTTCACCCAGTACATATCCAAGCTGATGACCCGCCAGAAATCCGGCAGCATCATCAACATTGCCTCGACGGCCGCATTTGACGGCAACCCCGGCAAATCGGTCTATGGGGCGACCAAGGCGGCGATCGTCGCCATGACGGACTCGATTGCGGCTGAACTCGGCGACAGCAATGTCCGCGCCAATTGCATCGCCCCCGGCATCACCGAAACGGAAATGCTGGCGACGATGCCTGAGGCGGTGGTTGCCGCCGCCAAAGCCAACGCCGATCTGCGCCGGGGCGGCGATCCGGCCGAAATTGCCCGGACAGCGGTTTTCCTCGCTTCGGACCTGGCCAGCTATGTCACCGGCCAGACCATTCGGGTGGATGGGGGACTCAAATGAGCAGTCCGGAACCAATCAGGCAATGCACGGCGGCTGCCCGCAGCATGCGGCAGAACATCCTGCATTTGGCGCATCAGGCCGGCAACAACGGTTCGCATGTCGGGCCGGCCCTTTCGATTGTGGAAATCATGGCTGTGCTCTATCTCCAGATTTTGCGCCTGAAGCAGGACGATCCGTACTGGGAGGATCGGGACCGTTTCATTTTGAGCAAGGGCCATGGCGCTTTGGGTTATTATGTAGCCATGCATGAAGCCGGCGTCATTTCCCGCGCCGACTTGTTTACCTATGAAATCAATGGCGGATGCTTTCCCGGACAGCCGTCCAAGCATCTGGCCAAGGGTATTGAATACTCCGGCGGCAGTCTCGGCCTGGGCCTGTCTTATGGCGCGGGCATCGCCCTGGCGGCGAAGCGGGCGCATAAAGATTTCCAGACCTATGTGCTGATGGGCGACGGCGAGCTCAATGAAGGCAGCGTCTGGGAAAGCGCCATGTTCGCCCGCCATCAGCAGCTGGACACCTCACCGTCATCATCGACCGGAACCGGATGCAGTCGGACGGCGCCAGCTGCGACATTGTCGACCTGGATGTCGAAGCAGCCTGGCGCGGCTTCGGCTGGACGGTTATCGCCTGCGACGGCCATGATGTCGGCCAGCTGATCGACGCTTTCCGGCAGCCGCAGTCCGGCGCGCCGCGCGTGATCGTCGCCAGTACCGTCAAGGGCCGCGGCGTCTCGTTCATGGAACATGCCAGGGACTGGCATCACAACCGGCTGACTGCCGACCTGTATCCCAAGGCGCTGGCGGATTTGAACGGAACGGAGGCTGAGCATGGAATTTAATCGCACCACCATCCGGACCTTGTCCATCCTCGGCCAGCGCGGCGCCTTCGGCACGGCTTTGACGGAAATCGCCAAGGAAGATCCGCGCATCATCGCCCTGACCGCCGATCTGTGCACCACATCCGGATTGGAACGCTTCAATGCCGCTTTCCCGGAGCGCCTGATCAATGTCGGCATCGCCGAACAGAATATGATCGGTATAGCCGCCGGCCTGTCTACCCTGGGCAACATCCCGTTTGCGACGACTTTCGCCAATTTCGCCTCGCTGCGCTCCTGCGAACAGATGCGGCATTTTATGGGCTACATGCAGGAAAACATCAAGATCGTCGGCTTTGGCGGCGGCTTTGCGATGGGCATGTTTGGCATTACCCACTATGGCATCGAGGATATCGCCTCGATCCGTTCGATCGCCAACCTGACGATCCTCTCGCCGGCTGACGGCCTGGCTACGGCCAAGGCCACCATCGCCGCCGCCCGGCATCCGGGCCCGGTGTTCCTGCGCCTGACCGGCGTCATGAACCAGCCGATCATCTATAAAAACGATTTTGAATTCGCCATCGGCAAGTCCATCCAGCTGCAGGACGGCAGCGATATCGCCATTTTCGCGACCGGCGGCATGGTCAACCAGGCGCTGCTGGCGGCGAAAACCCTGGCTGACCAGGGATTGACCTGCCGAGTGGTCGACATGCACACCATCAAGCCAATCGATGCCGAAGCAATCCAGGCTGCCTTGGACATGCGGCTGATCGTCGCGGTCGAAGAGCACAGCGTCATGGGCGGACTGGGCAGCGCCATCGCCGAGATCCTCTCCGGCCTGAACCGGCAGCCGCCGCTGCTGCGGATCGGCGTGCCGAACGACTATCGTCCGGCCGGCAGCTATGAATACATGCTGGAACAGTATGAGTTGACACATCCGCATATAAGTAAGAAAATACTAGAAAGAGTTAAGGAGCTAAATTAACATGTCAAATCTGGAAAAGTACACCAATGCCTTTGCCACGACCTTCGAAATTGATCCGGCGGCCACCGAAGGCCTGAAATACCAGGCGATCCCGGTTTGGGACTCCGTCGGCCACATGAGCCTGGTTGCCGCACTGGAAGAAGCTTTCGACATCATGATGGACACGGATGATATCATTGACCTGAGTTCTTTTGAAAAGGGCAAGGAGATTCTCGCTAAGTATGATGTGGAATTTTAAACAGCACGCTGACCATTTGGCCGCCTTGACCGATCAGGGCGATCGCCTGACCTATGGGCAGCTTGATGCGGCGGCCGGCCAGTTGGCCCGCCAAGTCGGCCGGCGCTGCCTGGTTTTTGCGCTGTGTACAAATTCCTTCGGCTCGCTGGTGGCCTATACCGGCATGATCACCCATCGCATTGTGCCGCTGCTCCTGGATTCGCACCTGGACCAGGATCTGCTGCGCTACCTGATCGACACCTACCGGCCGTCATATTTATGGGTCCCGGAAGCCATGACGGCGCGTTTCCCGACCTGCCGGACCATCTACCGTGATTTCGCGTACTGCCTGGTCGACACCGGTCTGGACCAGCCCTATCCGCTGGCTGACGAGCTGGCCCTGCTGCTGACAACCTCCGGTTCCACCGGCAGCCCCAAGCTGGTCCGCCTGAGTTATGAAAACCTGGCGGCCAACACCGGCTCCATCGTCACCTATTTGCAGCTGGATGCGTCCGAGAAGCCAATCACCACACTGCCGATGAACTATACCTACGGCCTGTCGATCATCAACAGCCACCTGGCCGTGGGCGCCACTTTGCTGCTTACCGACAAGACGCTCATGGAGAAGGGGTTCTGGTCTTTTTTCAAGGAGCAGGGCGCGACCTCTTTCGGCGGTGTTCCCTATACCTATGAGATGCTGGACAAGCTGCGCTTTTTCCGGATGGATCTGGGATCCTTGCGCACGATGACCCAGGCCGGCGGCAAACTGTCGCCGGAACTGCACCGTAAGTTCGCCGAATATGCGCAAGCCGGCGGGAAGCGGTTCATTGTCATGTACGGCCAGACCGAAGCCACGGCCCGCATGGCTTACCTGCCGTTTGAGAAATCGCTGGAAAAATGCGGCAGTATGGGTATCGCCATCCCGGGCGGCCGTTTTTCGCTGATCGACGCCGAAGGCGGGGAGATCCGCGAACCGGGCGTCACGGGCGAGCTGGTCTATTGGGGTCCCAATGTATCGCTGGGCTATGCCGAAGCGGGAACGGACCTGAGCAAAGGCGACGAGAACCGCGGCTGCCTGGTGACCGGCGACATGGCCCAGGTCGATGCCGACGGTTACTACACGATTGTCGGCCGCAAGAAACGTTTCTTGAAAATTTTTGGCAACCGGGTCAATCTCGACGAAACCGAGCGGATGATCAAAGCGCAGTTTGCCGATATTGAATGTGCGTGCGCCGGTGTGGATGACCGGATGTTCATTTTCATCGCGCCGGTTCGGTCAACCGATGAGATCCGCAAGTTCGTTTCCGAAAAGACCGGCCTCAATCCCGTCGCCTTTACGGTTGCCGCGATCGACGCCATTCCCAAGAACGAATCGGGCAAAACCCTTTACCGGGCTCTGGAAGCCTATTACAACTGACGGGAGACCAATCGGAGAACCGCATGCTGGATATCAGTGAACTGTGGAATACACCGCCGTTTTCTCTGCCCCAGGCGGAGAAGAATGCCGTCCTGGCTGCCAGGCTGGTCGAATTGACCCGCTCCCATCTGGCGCGCTGTGCCGCCTACCGGGGCATTCTGAATGGCCTGGGCTTCCAGCCGGATGACCTGGACGATCCCGCGGCCGTTCCGTACCTGCCGGTCAGCTTGTTCAAGGAACTTGAATTGCTGAGCATCAGCCGGGAGGAAATATTCAAGACCATGACCTCCTCCGGGACTTCCGGCCAGGCCGTGTCCCGGATTTACCTGGACCGGGCAACTGCCGGTAACCAGCAGAAAACACTCGCGAAAATAGTTGCCAGCTTTACCGGCTCTGCCCGCATGCCGATGCTGATCATCGACAGTCCGTCGGTTTTGAGCGACCGGGCCAAGTTCTCGGCTCGCGGCGCCGGCATCCTGGGATTTTCCATTTTCGGCACCGACAAGCTGTATGCCCTGAACGACGACATGAGTCTCAATCTGGCGGGCATCGAGGCTTTCCTGGCCAGGCACCGCGACCAGACCATCCTCCTTTTTGGCTTCACCTTCATGATCTGGCAGCATTTTTATCAGGAAATATCGAAACTGGGCCGGCCGTTCGATCTGTCCCGCGGCATCCTGATTCATGGCGGCGGCTGGAAGAAGCTGATCAGCGAAGCCATCTCGCCGGCCGATTTCAATCGCCGGCTGGAAGCGGTTTGCGGTCTGACCCGGATTCACGACTATTACGGCATGGTGGAACAGACCGGCTGCATCTACATGGCGTGCGCGGAAGGCCACCTGCATGCCAGCATTTATTCCGACGTGATCATGCGCCGCCCGATCGATTTTGCACCCTGCGCGATCGGGGAAGCCGGCATAGTCCAGGTGGTATCGGTCTTGCCGGAGTCTTATCCGGGCCACTCGCTGCTGACCGAGGACGAAGGGGTGATCCTGGGTATCGACGATTGCCCCTGTGGCCGCCAAGGGAAGTACTTCAAGATCAACGGCCGGCTGAAAAACGCCGAGCTAAGGGGCTGCAGTGACACCTATGCCGCTAAATTCTGATCAAATCCGTTTTCGGATCGGTGACGCCGGGGTGGTGGCCAACATGGCGAATCTGCCGGCGAGGGCGCCGTTTGACGATGCGTTGGTCGATTATCTGGATGCGGTGTCCAGAATCCTGCTGCATGCGCCTGCCGCCAAGGCCTATCCGGATGTGGTGACTTTTGCTTTCTGGTGCCGCAAAGCGTCGGTCCGCACCCTGCAGAAAAACTGCGCCGACCTGACTCGCCGGCTGGGCCGCGGCGTGGCTTTCCATATCGCGCCGTCCAATGTGGCGGTTAATTTTGCTTACTCCCTGGCTGCCGGCATCCTGACCGGCAATGCCAATATCGTGCGGCTGCCGTCCAAGTCCTTTCCGCAAGTCGACCTGCTGGCCGACGCCCTGGCCGACGCATTGAACGAGGCGATGCAGCCCTATATCTGCCTGCTGCAATATGGCCACGACCAAACGGTTACCGACGCGTTATCTGCCCTGGCCGACACGCGGATCATCTGGGGCGGTGACCAGACGATCGCCGCCATCCGCCAATCTCCGCTGCAGGCGCGGGCGACGGAGATCACCTTCGCGGACCGTTTTTCATTCAGCGTCATCGACGCGGATGCCTATCTGCAGGCGGAGAACCCGGACAGCATCGCGCGGGATTTCTACAACGACACATTCCTGACCGACCAGAACGCCTGCACCTCGCCGCGCATCGTCATTTGGCTGGGCCGGCGCGTGCCGGAGGCCCAGGCCGTCTTCTGGCAGCGCCTGCATGACCTGGTTCAGGCGAAATATGCTTTGCAGCCGGTGCAGGCCGTCAGTAAATATGCCAACTTCTGCCGTCATGCCGCGACTGGCTGCCCGGTCCATCTGGAACCCCGGCCGGACAACCTGATTGTCCGTGTCCGCCTGGATCGCCTGGATGCGGAAGCGATCGACCATATCGGCCACAGCGGCTACTTTCTGGAGTACGCCGCCCGGTCGCTCGACGAAATCCTGCCGCTCGGCGTGTCCGCCTGCCAGACGCTGTCCTATTACGGCGTGGACGCCAGGCAGCTCCAGGACTTTGTCCTGGCCGCCCGGCCGCGCGGGATCGACCGCATTGTGCCGATCGGGAAGACGATGGACTTCACGCTCCTCTGGGACGGCTACGATCTGGTGCGGAGCCTGACCCGCGGGATTTACTGCCTATGAACCAGACCGGCGCAGGCGGGCACCGCATGAACATCCTGTTTCTGACGTTGATTGATTTCCGGTCGATCAACGAGAACAACATCTATACCGATTTGCTGCGCGAATTCATTCGGGACGGCCATTCGGTTTACGCCATCTCGCCGGTTGAACGGCGCCGGCGCCAGAAAACGACCCTGATTGCCGAACCGGGCTGTCAAATTCTGAAACTGAAGATCGGCAATATCCAAAAGACGAATCTGCTGGAAAAAGGCTTGTCCACCCTGTCGATCGAACCGGTGTTTTTGCGGGGCATCAAGCGCTATTTTGCCGATGTCCGTTTTGACCTGGTCCTGTACTCGACGCCGCCGATCACGCTGCTGAAGGTGGTGGCCTATGTCCGGCGGCGGGACCAGGCCCGGACCTACCTGCTGCTGAAGGATATTTTCCCCCAGAATGCCGTTGATTTGGGCATGCTGAGCCGGACCGGCCCGAAGGGCCTGCTTTATCGCTATTTCCGTCGCCAAGAAAAGCAGTTGTATGCCTTGTTTGACCATATCGGCTGCATGTCGCCGGCAAATGTCCGCTACCTGCTCAGCCACAATCCGCAGATCAAGCCGGAAATTGTCGAAGTGTGCCCGAACTGCATCACGCCGCGCACCATCGTCCGCGATGAGGCGAAGAGCCGGGCGGTCAAGGCCAAATACGGCATCCCGGCCGACAAGGTTGTGTTCGTGTATGGCGGCAATCTGGGCAAGCCGCAAGGCGTGGACTTCCTGATGCGCTGCCTGGCCGGCAGCGGCGTCAATCCGCAGGCCCATTTCCTGATCGTCGGCTCCGGCACGGAATATGGCCGGCTGCAGGCTTTCCTGCAGGAGACGCCCGGGATCAGCGCCCAGCTTTTCGCTTCGCTGCCGCGCGACGATTACGATAACCTGGTGAATTCCTGCGATGTCGGGCTGATCTTTCTCGATCACCGCTTCACAATCCCCAATTTCCCATCCCGGATATTATCCTATATGCAGGCATCGATTCCGGTCCTGGCTGCCACCGACGGCAATACGGACATCGGCGGGACGGTTGTCGACGGCGAATTCGGCTTCTGGTGCGCGAGCGGCGACCTGGCGGCCTTCAACCAGGCGGTCGGCCGGCTTTGCGCGGCCGACCTGCGCAGCCGGCTCGGCGCCAACGCCCGCCGCTACCTGGAAGATCACTATACGGCCCGGCACGCTTACCAGATCATCCGGAACCATTTTCCGAGCAATCAACCCCCAGTATGAATAAAGCGAGGTAAAGTTTATGTTCAAGAATAAAACACTATTGATCACCGGCGGCACAGGATCATTCGGGAACGCCGTCCTGAAGCGCTTCCTGGATACCGACATCAATGAAATCCGCATCTTCTCCCGTGACGAAAAGAAACAGGACGACATGCGCAAATTCTACAAGAACGACAAGATCAAGTTCTACATTGGCGATGTCCGGGACCTGCAATCGATCAAGAACGCCATGCATGATGTCGACTACATTTTCCATGCGGCGGCCCTGAAGCAGGTCCCTTCCTGCGAATTTTTCCCCTTGGAGGCCGTCAAGACGAATGTGCTGGGCACGGATAATGTTCTGACCGCGGCGATTGAATGCCGGGTCAAGAAGGTCATCTGCCTTTCCACGGACAAGGCCGCCTATCCGATCAATGCGATGGGCATTTCCAAGGCGATGATGGAAAAGGTCTTCGTTGCCAAATCCAAGACGGTCGATCCGGCCAAAACCACCATCTGCGGCACCCGTTACGGCAATGTCATGGCTTCGCGCGGTTCGGTCATCCCGCTGTTCATTGACCAGATCAAGAACGGCCAGCCGTTGACCGTCACGGACCCGCACATGACGCGTTTCCTGATGAGCCTGGAAGAAGCGGTCGAACTGGTGATTTTTGCTTTCCAAAACGCCCAGGCCGGCGACATCATGGTGCAAAAGGCGCCGGCGTCCACGATCGGCGACCTGGCGACGGCGGTCCGGGAGCTGTTTGACGCCCGCAACGAAATCAAGATCATCGGCCATCGGCACGGCGAGAAGCAGTATGAATCGCTCCTGACCAAAGAAGAATTCATCGTGGCGCAGGACATGGGCGGCTTCTTCCGGGTGCCGGCGGACAAGCGGGACCTGAATTACGAAAAATATTTTGAAGAAGGCGACCTCAAGCTCTCCTCGGAGGATGAGTACAACTCCAACAATACCCGCCGGTTGACTGTCGCGGAAATCAAGGAAAAGCTGCTGACCCTCGAATATGTTCAGTCTGAACTGAAAGGCTGGAAGAAGATTTGAATATTTTAGTTACCGGCGCCAAGGGTTTTGTCGGCCGCAACCTGGTTGCCGAATTAATGAACCAGAAGGCGCATGTCATCCGGGAATATGATGTGGATTCCGATCCGGCACAGCTGGACCAGTACTGCCGGGAAGCCGAATTCGTCTTCAACCTGGCCGGTGTCAACCGGCCGCTCGATGCCGCCGAATTCATGACCGGCAACTTCGGTTTTGCCTCGACATTGCTGGACACCTTGAAAAAACACCGCAACACCTGCCCGGTGATGATTTCCTCCTCGACCCAGGCGGAGCTGGACAATCCATACGGCCACAGCAAGAAGGCCGGGGAAGACCTGTTGTTTGCCTATGCCCGGGAAACCGGCGCCCGGGTGCTGGTTTACCGCTTCCCCAATATTTTCGGCAAGTGGTGCCGGCCCAATTACAACAGCGCGGTGGCCACTTTCTGCCATAACATCGCCCGCGACCTGCCCATCACGGTCAATGACCGCAGCGCCAACCTGAAACTGGTGTATATCGACGATGTGGTGGCGGAGCTGATCCGCGCGTTAGCCGGTCAGGAAAACCGCGTCGACGGATATTGCGCGGTTCCTGTGACGCACGCGGCGACCCTCGGCGAGATTGTCGACCTGATCCGGTCATTCCGCCTCAGCCGCACCGAACTGGCCATTCCGGACCAATCGGACGCTCTGGCGCGCAAGCTGTACAGCACATATCTGAGC
>JAEXPB010000340.1 GCA_023438965.1 Bacillota bacterium
TCCTGACCTAGCCGAGTAAGTACTTATTTCGGCTTTCCTACTCGGCCTTCGAATGCAGGCCTGCTTTGTTGTGCTCTTTGACAGGGTGATCTGGCGTTGTTCTTCTTTTTACTCATTTTCAGATTTAGCCCTCCTTATTGCTTATATTGGGAATTATAAGTAATAATCGGGAATTTTGCAAGACATCTTTCTATCGCTCCCAAATTTTCGGAATCCCGACGTCAACCGCAACGCCCAGCCGGTACGCCCATATGGAAAAGACTGCCCATCGTCATCAGACCATGGGCAGTCTTGCCGCAGTTTGCCTATCCGGCTGCCGGTCGGCTCAATCCAGGACCACGTCCAGCCAGCTGTTGGCAATCAAGGCGTGTCCGGCCTGGGTTGGGTGGACGCCGTCGCCGCACCAGACGGTGCAAGGCGCCTTCATCGCCGCGGCAGCGAAAATGCCATCCAGCGGAATATATTGCGCCCCGAATTCGCGTGCCAGCTCGCGAACGCCGTCGATGCGCGGATTCAGGTCCTCGCGCCAGGTCCGGCGGTCCGGCGGGGCCGGCAGGACAAAGGGATCCATCAGGATGATCTGGGCATCCAGTTCGCTGCGGATCCGGGTCAGCAGCTCGCGATAATCGGCCAGGAAAACGACGGTGCTGGTCGGGTCGTTGCTGTCGTAACGCCGCCAGGTGTCATTGATGCCAATCAGGATGGTCACGATATTGGGCTTCAGGTTGATGCAGTCGGCATCCCAGCGGGCGACCAGATCCTTGACCCGGTTGCCGCTGATACCGCGGTTGATGAACTGCACCTCGAGCTCCGGATACATAACCGTAAATTGCGCGGCAATCATGTTGACATAGCCGCTGCCCAGCAGGCTGTCATTCTCGCGCGAGCGGCCGCAGTCCGTCACACTGTCGCCTTGAAATAGAACCACATCGCCTTTGTTGATCATCATCAATCATTCCTCCACTCACTTCGTCTTCTAATAAGCATACACTATATACTTTAGCACTATTCCGCCGCTTGTCGACTCCTTTCACATCAATTTCATCTTGAACGCCCGGTGTTCCCGTCTGCCGCCTGCCGCGCCGCATAGGCGGACGGGCTGCAGCCGGCCTGTTTCTTGAACAGGACGGAAAAATAATACGGATCGGTGAATCCGCAAAGAACGGCGATCTGGCGGATGGACATCTGCTGCGCATCCGCGCGTTCCAGCAGCCGCCGGGCCTGGTTGATCCGCAGGGTGTTCAGGTAGGCGGTCGGTGCCTGACCGGTCATTTTCTTAAAACTGCGCCGGACATAATCGCCGCAATAGCCGCAGTGCCTAATCGCCCTGGCCATGTCGAAATCCGGATTGCTGATGTTCAGCACCAGCTCATGGACCAGCGCTTCAATAAAACCGTTCTGCCGGTCCACGCGGGCCGACCAGCCAACCAGCAGCTGATAGGCGGCCAGGTAAAGGGCCAGAACAATATTTTCCCGGTTGGGCTCTTTCTTGTGGAATGATTCCAGGATCAGGCGCAGCAGAGCCGTGAACCGCCGGCCCTCGTCATCCTGGAAAACCGGTACGGCATCTGCTGTCGGCGGCACAAAGTCGCTGACCTGGATGTACATGTCCTGGTAGGTGCCTTCGCTGACGGTCCCATGCGGGACATTCGGCGGCTGGCAGACGATCAGCCCTGCCTGGAAGGGAATCGGTGTTTGGCCGACGGTATGGACGCCGGTCCCCTTGAGGAAGACAACTATTTCCCAGCAAGAATGAGCATGCAGCGGAAAAGACTGCATATGGTCCGGTGAAAGGCCGGACATCAGGACATCCATGCGAACACCTCCCGGCTGAACAGGGCCTTCATCCGGATTGTAGGCAGAGAAGTCGGTTTTGTCAATCACCCAAGTCTGAGCGGTGCATTTATTCTGCGGCTTTCGAGCTTATAATTAAATCAGCTTAGTCGTATTTTATCAATCTTGTGAGGTGATTGCCATGTCTGATTTTCCGCGAGTTGACGTCGCCGGCGTTTCCCTGCCCCGCCTCCTGATCGGCAGTAACTGGCTGGTCGGCTTCAGCCATACCAGTTCCGCCGCCGACAGCCTGATCCGGCAGCATCACGCGACGCGCGAGAGCATTGCTGAATTGCTGGAAGTCTACCTGTCCTATGGCATCGACGCCATCATGGCTGTTTTTGAAAAGGACAGCCTGCTTATGGAGGGTGTCAAGCTGGCCGAAGCCAACACCGGCAAAAAGCTGATCCTGATCGACACCCCGATCATCGATGTTACCGACCGCCCGCCCGGCCGGCTGGCGGCCGAGAAACGCATCCAGGCCTCGCGCGAGCTCGGCTGCACGTTCTGTTTGCCCCATCACAGCAGCGTGGAGAAACTGGTTTGCAAGCTGCGCGGCACCATTGACCGCCTGCCGGACTACCTGGACATGATCCGCCAGCAGGGCCTGATTCCCGGGCTTTCCGCCCACATGCCGGAGCTGGTTCTCTTTTCCGACGAGCAGGGCTATGATGTAGAGACCTATATCCAGATCTACAATTGCCTCGGCTTCCTGATGCAGGTCGAGGTCGAATACATCAGCAAGGTGATCTGGAACGCGCGCAAGCCGGTGATGACCATCAAGTCCATGGCCGCCGGCCGGGTATCGCCCTATGTCGGCCTGAATTTCTCCTTTGCCACGCTGCGCCCCTGCGACCTGGTGACCCTCGGCGCCTTCACGCCGAACGAAGTCCATGAGGATGTGGAAATCGCGCTGGCGGCGATTGAGCGCCGCTACCCGAATCTCGCCGGAAGATCCAGTCCGAACAAGACAGTCGCGCTGGGCGGCAAGGCCTGATCCGAGCGGTTTACAAGCCCGCGTCCAGCAACGGTCCCAGATCGGCGATATAAACGCGTCGGGTTCCGCCGACATAGCCATTGAAGGTTAAGTAACGCCAGGTCCGGTCCCAGGCCGGATGCGGATCCAGGCGCAGGGACTGCTCGTAGGGCGTCCGGGTCTGCATGCGGGCCAGCTCGATCTCGCGGCCGTCCGGTATCGTGACCAGGCGGATCGGGGTAGTGCCGTCCGGACGCGCGCCATAATCGCCCGTATAGGAATCGGTGATCAGGAACCGACCGGAGCTATGGACCGACGGATGGCCGGAACCCCAGGCGTTCGGCACCAGCTGGCCGTATCCGGTGCCGTCATAGCGGACAATCACGAAGCGCAGCCCCTCGCCGGCCAGATTGATATTCATCGTCAGATGTTCGCCGTCGGGATGCCAGTTAATATGGTGGCCGCCCTTCGCCCATTCTTCGGCCGGGCTCGCCAAATGCAGGTCCCGGCCGTTTTTGTCCAGCGTCAGCACATGGGCCTTGCGGGTTCGCCGGTCGGCCGAAATCCAGCGCAGAACCATCAGCAGGCGGCTGGCGTCGGTGTTCCATTTGCATTGGAAGCCAAAGAACTCGCCGCCGGCCGGATAGCGGTCCGGCCGGAAATAATCCGCCAGCCGGCGGATGATCTCCGCTACCGAGATCAACAGGCGGCTTGCACCGGTCCGCAGGTCGGTCACGGTCAGGCCATCTTGCTCCGATGGACGGTCATAACGCGGCACCAGGTGATCCGGAATGACCACGCCATAACCTGTTTGGGAGAAACGGGCGCGGACCGGGTCGGTCGTCGCGGCGAACCGGCCATCCGGCGACACCTCGAAGATGCAGCTGTTCAGCCGCCGACGGTTGCCGGACAGCGGATCGAGGCCGACGCCATAGGCGATCCAGGTCCGGGTGTCGACATCGTTATAATAGAGTTCCGAGTCGCTGGCGCCCCACTGCAAATTGGCACCGACCTGCATTTCCCAGCCGGCGGTCGTATCCAGGACCCTTTCCGACCCGGTTTGCAGATCGACCAGGACAATCTGCCCCCGGTCACCCGGCGATGGCAGGCGGTCCTCGTAAGGCAGGCGGAAGACAGCCAGATAACGGCCTGATGGGCTGATCGGCGATGTGTCGAAGAACCGGTGGATGACTCCACCCTCCCGGCAGGTCACGCAATAAACCGGAACTGCCGGATCAAACGCGCGGTAGAGCGGGAACTGATCCGAAATCAGCATTCGGTATCGCCTCCCTTGGCCAGATAAATCAATTGCAGAGTCGGCGATACAATCTCGCTCCGTATGCGGCGGTAGCCGCATTTTTCGTAAAGCGCCAGGTTCCTGGTACTAAGGTGGCCGGTGAACAGTTCATACCGGCAGCCGGAAAAATGTTGTTCGATCGCGGCCAGCAGCCTCCGGCCGATACCCTGGTTCTGCCAGTCCGGATGGACAACCAGGCGGCCGATCTGGCAGGTGCCAGCCTGGACATAAGCCCGCACCGAGCCGATGATGGCGTCGGCGGCCACGGCTTTCAGGATGACGCCCCGGGCCTGGGCCGCCAGCATCCCGGCCAGCGTCTCCTCCAGCGGCGGCAGCGGGTCGCCGGGATAGCGCGCGGCTTCCGACTGATAGGCCAGTTTCTGCAGTTCAA
>JAEXPB010000341.1 GCA_023438965.1 Bacillota bacterium
AATTGCGGTTCCATACTCCAGTTGGATTCGTCCGCGGCGAAGGGCCATTGCCTGTTTTGCGACGCGGTTTTTGAAAACAAGACGGCTTTCGAGATTGCCGCCAATCCGGCCGGCGTCACCTTTCCCAACCTGCCGCAGCCGAAGTATGAAGGCCCCAGCCTGGAACCCAAGCTGACCGGTCAGGCCGGACAGGGCAGCCAGCCGGCCAAGCCGGGCCAGCCGGCCAAGAAGGCCAAACCGGCACCGCCGCCGGTCTACGTCCACAAGGAACCGGTGAAATTGCCGGATATTCGGTTATCGCGCAAGACCAAGCTGCGCATCCTGGTGATTTCCCTGATCACCGTCGCCATCATCGCCGGCATCAGCATCCCGACCGTCATGAACCGCGACCGCGAACGCGCCAGCCTGCGCAGCGCCATGAGCGGTATTGCGCCGTTCAGCCTCGACGCCGAGAATGCGGTCACTTTCCGCCGGGTTAACAATTCCTACCTTCTGGTCGCTGCTCCGTCCAGCGTCAGCCAGGCTGAAATGGTGACCCTGTTCAAAGCGTATTGCGAAAAGCGGGCCGCCGACCGGAATCTGAACCTGGCCGATTTTGCCAAAGTCTACGGTCCGGTGACCGTCAAACTGGTGACGCCGGACGGCGGCTACCTGATCGACCGGCCCGCCAACCAGGCCGAACTGGACAGCGGTTCAGCCGTAATCAAACTGGTTTCATGATCGCCTGGCTCAAGGCCGGCTTTACGCAAAACACTTGGTGGAGCCGGCTTGTCTTTGCCGGCCTGATGCCGTTGGCCGCCTTGTTCTACCCGCTGTGCGGCAAGCTGGCCAGCATCAGCGGGCGGGACATTATCTGGCAATTCCCGATAGACAACTGGATCCCGTTCAATAAATGGTTCATCCTGCCTTATTTTTTTTGGTATCTGCAGGTTTACTGCACAATCATCTGGCTGGTGTTCTCCCGGCGGACCGGCCGGATGCTGCATCGGCTGATCCTTGCCCTGTGCATCTCGACACTGATCGGCATGGTGTTTTTCCTGGCCATGCCGACCCGGATGATCCGCCCCGAAGTGGTTGGCACCGATCTCCTGAGCGCCATGGTCAGCTACATTTACCGGATCGACCTGCCCTACAACTGTTTCCCCAGCATGCATGTCTTCTGGGCGACTGTCACCGCCCGCTTCCTGGCGCTGGCCGGTCCGCGGAAAGTCTGGTTCCGGTTGCTCAATTACGGCAGTACAATCTTGATTATTCTATCAACGGTCTTCGTCAAGCAGCATTACACGCCGGATATCCTCGGCGGGGTGACGTTGGCCTGGGTGGCCTGCAAGCTGTCTGACCTGCTGTTCAACCGAATAGGGCGGCGGCTAGAGCAAGCAACGCCAGCGGCGCCATGATCAGCATGAAATTCTGTACACTCAGCGGGAAGGTCTCCCGCTTGTCTTGCTTTTCCCGGAAGCGGGCGACATTTTTCCAAACCGGCAGGATGGCAATCAGCACACCCAAGACATAGACCGGCAGGATACCGGCCACGGCCACGGCGATGACGGCCAGGAACGCCAGTCCGTATAGCCCCGCGAAAAGACGCAGGGCAGGCTGGATTCCGATGTGGTAGGGCAAGGTATAGCGTCTTTTCGCCGTATCCTTCGGGACATCGCAGATGTTGTTGGCCAGCATGATGTTGGCAATGCCGCAAACCGGCGGCAGACAGAGGATACCCAGACGCAGGAGTGCCGCCAGATCAAGACTCAGCTGCAGGGTCCATCCTTCCAGTCCCAGGGCGATGAGCGGCTGGCCGGCCGGCGCGTTGACCAGCATAGCCAGCAAGGGGATGAAAAACCCCATGAACAAACCGGAAAAAGCCTCTCCCAAGGGCATGTAGGCTATCGGCGCCGGGCCGGCGGTATAGAAAATGCCAATCAGGAAGCAGAGAACACCGCAGGCCAGCACAACCGGTCCGCTCCGAAGCGCCAGGATGATGCCGGATCCGGTGGCCAGGATGAGCAAGGTGAACAGGATGACCCGGGCGGTCAGAAGCGGGAACTGCAGCGGCACACCGTGGTTCCGGGTATCCATGTAATTGTTTAGGGCGGTGGTTGCCATGTCAAAACAGAGCATCGAGAAGAGGAACAGAACGGTATTGGGCCAATCCAAACGGCCATAACGATAATAGGCATAAAAAAGACCAAGCAGGGCCGGCATGACGCTGGCCAGCTTGGTCGTGATCTCCACATAGCTGAGAAACCGCTTCAGAATGTCTTTGCCCATGGTGACGCCCCCTTTAGCTGTTTCGTTTGCGCATTTGGACCAGAATATCAGTCAGGCGCTCCCGCTTGACCGGATCGGCGAGCCGGTCGATCCGCCGCTGAGCCTTGACGGCGCAGCGTTCGGCCAAACGCCAGGTGCCGGCTACGCCGCCCAGCCGGACAACTGCCGCGGCGATGGCTTCGATGTCTTCCGGCGCCAAAGTCTGACCGCGTACCCGGTCCTTGAGGGCCGGGTCAGCAGCAAAGGCCAGAATCAGGGGCAGCGTGATTACGCCTTCCCGCAAATCGTGCTTGACGGATTTACGGATGGTTTCCGCGGCCGCCTCATAATCCAGACAATCATCGGCCAGTTGGAACAACAGGCCGATTTCCAGGCCGATATGACCCAACTGCCGGGCTTCCGGCTCCGGGCTGCCGCCGAGGATGCCGCCGGCGTACATGGCCAGGGAAAACAAGGCGGCCGTCTTGCCGCCGATGGTGCGCAGGTAGGCGAAAAAGCTAAGCTCCGTATCGCCGTTATGCCGGTTTTGCCTCAACTCACCAACACAGATCCGGGTCATGGCGTCGGCGAAATCGCGGAATTTATCCGGATAGCGGGCTGAAATCGCTGCGATCATCGTGAAGCAGACACAGAATAGATAATCGCCGCTCAGAACAGCTGTTTTCCGGCCAAAACGGCTCTGGACGCTGGGCTGTCCCCGCCTGGTCGGCGCTTCGTCAATGATATCGTCGTGGACCAGGGTGGGGAGGTGCAGCAATTCCAGGGCAGCCGCGGCAATGCCCGCCTCCTCGGGCCCCTGGCCGGATGCATCGGCTGCTGCAGCCAGCCGCCGCCGGGCCCGGA
>JAEXPB010000356.1 GCA_023438965.1 Bacillota bacterium
CCAGTAAAGCGCCGGCCAGAGCGGCTGCGACGGTGCAGCCAATCAGGCGCCAGCCGGAAGGAATCCCGCGCAGCGCCGGGCAATAGGCGCCGGCCACACTGAGGGCGGCCGCCAGCAGGATGACCAGCAGTATCGGCCGCGATTGCCGGGCCGGCGGCATGATGATGGCCACAAACATGGCGAACAGCGCAATGCCCAGGGCGCTGGTCAGCGAGTCCGGCAGGATGTTGCCCGCCAGCGCCCCCAGCAGCGTACCGATCGTCCATCCGGCAACCGGCAGAGCCATCAGCGTAGTCATGGCTTCGGTGGTCAATTCACCCGGCCGGGTAATCGCCACCGCGAAAATTTCATCGGTGACGCCATAACCGATCAACAGCCGGCGCAGCGGACCGATGCCGGGCTGCAGTTTCTGGGACAAGGCCAGTGACATCAGCATGTAGCGGATGTTGCCCAATAATGTCGTCAAGAATATCTCCAGCCAGGGTGCCCGTTCAAAAATCAGGCTCGTGCCGGCGAACTGGCCGGCAGATGTCACATTGGTCAGCGACAGGAAAGCAGCCGTCAACGGCGCTATGCCGCCGCGGGCCGCAAACAGGCCAAAAGCAAAAGAAACGGTCAAATAGCCCAGACCGATCGGCAAGCCGTCCCGGAAACCGTGGCTGATGGCGTCCGACCGGTTGATCCATCTGTTTATCGAGTGATTCATCCTTGTCCACCTTGTCTATGATCAGCCCCTATTGTATCACAAACCAGAAGCGCGCCAAGGAGATTGAATCGGCTGGACAACCGATTCGTTTCAAGGATGCGATTCGCGATAACGGGCCGGCGTCAGGCCGGTATGACTCCGGAAGTTCTTGATGAAATAGGAAACGCTCAGATATCCGGCATTCTGGGCGATTTCGGCAATGCTCAGCCGGCTGTTCACCAGGAGTTCCTGCGCATGGCGGATTCGAATGGCATTGAGCATTTCACGCAGGTTTTTACCGGTTTGATTGCGGACTATTTGGCGGATGGTCTTGGCCGACAGGTCAAACTGGTCTGAAATACGGGTAAAGTCCAGCGCGCTATCGAAAGCATGCGCCTGTATATATTCAATCACCTGGTTTTCCAGTTCAATGTGCTGGACAGACTCATTCTTCTGCAGAGCCGTGTTCAACTCGTCCAGCAATTGGGATGCGCCCTGACGGAAATCCTCGAATGAGTTGGATAGCAGGATCTTGCCTACCTTTTCCGGCATCGCGGGGATATTGGCGTCATCTACCGAGCGGATCAGCAGCATCAGCGAATCGGCAAAGGCATAATAGCGGTGCAGAGCCGAGGGAGTTTCGGCAGCCAGCAGATCCACATAAGCGTTGAGTTTCTCATGGGCGCGGTCGATATCGCCGCAGCGCAAGAAGGCGATCATGTCGAAGAGCAGCGAGTGGTTATTTTCCTTTCTGGCGGCTGGCCATTCCGGTTTGGCCGTCTCGGTTGCCGCCAGAGCGGAAGCCAGGGCGACCGGCAGGTTTTTGGCATCCCGACAGGCCGTGCCGCGCCGGATGGCAGCGGTCAGTTTTTCCTCCCGCTGCAACTCATCGATCAATTCCGCCGCTTCATCAAATAGACGCGCATCTTCGGCGCAAACGATCACAGCCAGCATATTCTTGCCGGCCATGTAAACGCCGTAAAAGGTCATGCAGTCGTCAGACAGTTGATTAACCAGCTTAATCAGCGATGCGGCATCGACATGATCCGGTTGCGCCGGGCAAAGCAGAAAGACGACGAAATGGTCGCTGATAAATCTGATACCCAGTTCATCAGCCGCTTTGCCAATATCCTGGCTATATTCCCCGGCCAGCACGAGATGGAAGAATTGCTGAACCAGCATGTCCTTTTGCTCGGTCAGCGACCGCAACTGCTCATTCATTTTATCTTCGGTAAGGCGGTTCTTCTCGATAGCAGTATGGATAATCCTGTCGATGCGCTGAATTTCATTGCCGGAACCGCCGTCCGAATCATGATCATATCTTTTGGCTAATTCCCGGATTGGCCGGTAATTCCGCTTGGCCAGGTAGAAGCCCAGCGAGGCGATTAAAACGACTGACAGAATGATAATCACGGCGCTGATGATGCGGAAAGAAGCCAGTTCGGTCATCACCTGCCCTGTGCTGTTCAACATGGCTAGTGTAAAATGGCCGTCAGCCTGTTTCGCCCGCAAGACATGCCGGTTGTTTTGCCAATCCACGGCAGATATATCCGCTTCCTGCTCGAAGGTGAACAACGGTTGATTCTGATATTCAAGCTGAACCGCCGCGTCAATATCCACCATGATGTCGGCCAACCGGCTGGCTACGGACGACTGCTCAATCAGGAAACCAACCACCGCGTCACACGAGGCCGCTCGATTAGCAT
Organism: Bacillota bacterium; assembly: GCA_023438965.1. Lineage (GTDB taxonomy): Bacteria > Bacillota > Clostridia > Saccharofermentanales > UBA5734 > UBA8949. The sequence continues at coordinate 2,392 of JAEXPB010000356.1, forward strand.
CGATATAAATGGGAAAAAGGCAGAGGCTGGCTACTTCAGTCAAGCGGTAGATCGTTGGCTCGCTTATTTTATCCAGCTGGCTTTTCAGTTCATCAGGATCCGGTGCCTGGAGAACGAATCCGGCATAATAATCATAGGTATTCATGGCATTGGTTTTCCATACCACGCTTTCTGGCCGGCGGTACAGAAAATAAGTCGTGACGATCGGCGAATAAGAGGCATAGGCGGCAAAGTCTTCCATCATCCGCCATTTATTGATTTCTGAAGCATTCATGAAGTTCTGCCGGTAATAACTGGTCACCGCCACATGGGTTGAAATTCCGCTGAGGATTTCATATTGCCTTTCCAGGTCCTGCACAGCCATGTCCAGCTTCCGCTGCCGGGTTTCCTCGGCAGCCTTGGTCAAGGCGGATGAGGCGATGTAAAAAAGCGAAAGACCGACAATACTGCAGGCCAGCAAAGCGATGATGAGATAAGAAATAATATATTGGGAAAGAACGGCGGAATGTTTCCTGATCATGTACACAATCCTCAGCGATCTTCCTTGTAGCTGAATATCAGCACAACATGGCAGATTCTTATCATAAATCCGCCATGTTGTGCTGTCAATCCGGCCAGGTCCTGCCCGTTGTTCAACCTTACTTGGCTGAGGCCTGGTAGTCTTTCCAGATCGATTTGTATATTGCCGTCAAGTCATCGATGCCGATCGCCTTCAGCTCGGCCAGGTAGGCGTTGAATTCGGTCAGCGGCCGGTCACCGCTGATGAAGCGGGCAACTTGCTCCTCCACATAGGGTCTGATGACAGCATCCAGGTCAGCCAGCCTGGTGGTTGCTTTCTCATCAAGATAGTAAACATTGGGGAAGGTCGCACTGACGACCGGCAGCACGTGATCGATCGCCGACAAACGGAAATAATGATCGGCAAAGGTCGGGTTCAAGGTCTGCACAGCTATGTTCTTGCCGCCATGGTAAGTGACATGATAGTAATTGATGGAATCATACATATCAATCGCCCCGAAACTGAAACTTGGACTGATATAACCCATCACATAAGACCAATTATCTTTGATGCCGGTCGGGAATTTGGTCGTGTCAAAGGTTTTCGAGGATACCGAAGCATCGCTGGAATCCACCTTGCGGCCGAGATAACCCATGGCAACCTCGCTGCCATCCGGCGGCCCGATCCAGACGATCCGGCAATCAATACTGAAAAAGGCGTTGGCAAACCGCAGGCAAGCCTCCGGATACTTGGTTTTGGCCGACACCGCAAAGCCGCCGGTCGTACCGGCAGCCGGAGCCGGCCAGACTGCTTTGGGATTGCTGTCGCTGGTTAGCGGATAAGTGCTTTCCCAGTCGGTCCAGTTTTTAATGCCGGTCGAATCGGTGCGGCCGCCCGGATAAATGCCAATATAGTTATTCACCATCTGACCAGTCAGTTCCGTATTATCCATGACAAAGAATTTTTTGGAGATCAAGCCTTCTTTATAATAGGTGTTCATAGTCGTCAGATATTCCAGGAAACCTTGATCGCCGCAAGGCATGACCACCTCGCCCTTTTTGATCGCCGGCAGCGTGCCATTGCCGCCACTCTGCGTAATGGTATAACCTAAGGCGTTCAGGATGAAATATCCGGGATTGTTCACTTTGGATCCGCCGCCCAAAGGTACAACTTTATCGGTGCCCACACCAGCCGGGTCCTTGGTTTTAAAAGCCCGCAAAACAGTCGTCAGTTCGCTCAAGGTGCGGGGATTCTGCAGTCCGACGGCTTTGAGCCAGGCGCTGTTGATATTCAA
>JAEXPB010000399.1 GCA_023438965.1 Bacillota bacterium
TAGTGCCTCCGTTATAACATTGCATTTTGTACCATTATATCAACCGTTAATTTTTAATTCCATACCTTGCTGGCCTATTGACCACGACTAACTGAGAATGCCGTTCAGGCATTCAAACGATATAAAACTGAATATGATAACTGAAATAATCATTCTGCCCCGATATACGCAGCCAGCGTCAGAACGGCCAGGATGACAGATAAGATGCCGGTTGTCGTCTGGGGAAAAAAGTTTCGCTGCATGGGATCACCTCGCGCAAAACCGTTGCGGTTGAATTATCTGACAGGTTCTTATTCTTGGCCGGCCGCCTCCTGTTGCAGCCAGGTGATCATCTCGTTCCAGTCCTGTAAGCGCAGATGAGCGCAACTTGGTTCCGGCTGGATCCGGCCTGCCAGGGCACCACAGTACCAGACCGGCTGGATGCCGCTGGCCGCAGCGCCGGTGAGATCACAGTAAACATCGTCGCCGCAGTACCAGACGTCTGACGACGGCAGCCCGGCCTTACGAAGCGCCAGATCAAAGATCCGGCGGTGTGGTTTACGAAACACATACTCGCTGGACGCCAGGATAAATTCAAAATGATTATCGGGCAGCAATTGGTTGATCCGCTCCTTCAACGCCTCGCCGCTGAAGGAAATATTGCTGATGACACCGGTCCGGATACCCTCGGCCTGCAGGAATTCCAGCAAACGGTCAATATGCGGCGTCGGTATGGCCGGTGAGGCCTGGTCCCAGAAAATCTTCTCCACTTCCCGCGGCGTCAAGGGCAAATCGATGTCCAGATACTCATACAGGTATCTCTGGAAGGGATAGTTGTGCACTTCGATCTTGCCGGCCTCGATGAGGCCAGGCGAAAATCGGCCTATATCCCGGTTCAAATCATCGGCTAACTGCTGGACATCGGCGGCGGTATGGTGCAGCCGGCCCGGATCGGCATAGGCTAAAACCGCCTCGGTGCCGCGGATGCCGTCGAATGGCGCCTGGTCGGCCAAGGTCTGGCCATAGTCAAAGAGAATCATTTGCGGTCTTTGCATCGCGGACTTCCTTGATCGTCATGATTGCCGGCCAACTTGTATCGCCAGTCAAATGGAAAGCCCGGCCGAACAGCGATCGACAATCATGATTATATCATGGCCACGAAGTCGAATCAGTAATTTAACGCCATCTCCGTGAAGACCTGCTGCATCAACCGGTGGCCATCCGCATTGGGATGGATACCGTCCGAACACAATAGCGCCGGCGCATTGCGCGCCGCCAGGAATGCTTCCCGGACCGGCGCATAGAGGCACTTGTTTTGCAGGGCCAGGCTGGTGGCAGCCAGGGAATAGGATTCGTGAAAGCGGTAGATCCGCTGGGCATCACCGAGAAAGCGCAGCAATTGCTGGCGTTCCAGCCCTTTGCCGCACAGGAAGTCCAGGTAGCCCTCGCCGCTGATCGGCGGCAGCGACATCAGCATCGGCTCGATGCCATTGGCCCGTACCAGGTCGATCATCGCTTGCATCTGCTGTTTGAATTGCGGCAGCGGAACGTGCGGCTGGTGCGGCAAATCCGGATTGGCCGCCACGGTCGGCCAGTCGAAATCGCAGTCATTGCCGCCATATTCCAGCAGGATGTAATCGCAGTCCAGGCCCTTTTCCAGTGATTTTTCCAAATTCTGCAGGCCCTTGTCGACCGTGCAGCCAAATCGCGATTTATTCAGGATCGTCAAACCCAGCGTATTGCTGATCAACGCACCGCAACTATTGGCCAGCAGCTGGTACGATCCCCGGATCTCGTCAAAAATGACGCCTTTTAAAACCGAGTCACCCCAGACGCCGATGGTTTTGCGTAAATCCAGCATTGATGTCACTTCCCGTCGTTTGTAATTTTCAATATTATATATTCTAATTATTTACATTCTATTTCACTCTTTATAATAATTCAAGTATTATTTTCGTTATATCGTGGCAAAATTGTGAATATTTTTAGCCAATGCCCAAAAACGGCGCCAGGGTCTGCTGCCGGGCAGCAGCTGCCAATTGTCGGCTGATCTCCCTGGTTGGCGGCAGCAGATAAGCCGTCAGTCGGGCAGTTTCCGGCTTTTCGTCCGCCAGGATGGTTGCCCGGGCCTGAGCCAAGCGAGGGTTCAGTTCCGAATCGGACAAGACGGACAGGCGATCTTCCAGCCGGACGCAATCCTGGCGGTTGAGGGGCAGGCCATCCGCCGGCCGATCCAGGAGAACGGCCGCCAGGCTTTGCTTCAGCAACAGCTCCGCCAGGTTGATGATCAGCTCGCGTCCAGGCAAGGCAAAGGACCGGCCGCAGGCGTCCAGCAGATGATCGAAGTCGATCTGCCGGTAGCGCGCACAGAATCGGTTTTCCAGTTCCAGGCGGTCCAGGTAATCATAAAAGCCAATCACCCCGGTCAGGCTCCGGTCAGCCGCCAGCAATGGATAGTCCAGGGTCAGCAAGGTGTTCCGGGCGTCGAACCGCGGGTCATACCGGGCGAAAAACGCCTCCCCGCCCTGGTCGATCAGGCTATTGTAAGCCAGCAGGTCCACTGCCGGCCGGCCGGCCCGGACTTGCCGCAATTTCTGCTTGGCCTGTTCGATGATGGATGCCAGCGAGCGGCGGCTTTGCTCGGCCAGCTCCGTCAGATCATCCTGGCACAACTGCGCCAGCGCCGCATCGGGCGACGCCAGCTGCTGCAGATGCCAGTCAAGGCTGTACAGCAAAGATCCCAGGATCTGCTTCGCCGTATCGGCCGGCACCGAACTCCGCTGTCCCTGCGTATAGGCGTGGACTTCCTGGCTCAGAACTGCCAGGATCCGAACTTGAACCGCTTCCGGATCGGCCGGGGTCAGCACCCCGGTCCGCAGACCTTCCTGCAGCAACGAGACCAGATAATTCCGGGGGTCGATCCGGCTGGCAACCAGCCGATCCTTCGCCAGGCTATTCGTTCTGCCCGGCTGGCTGGATTGATGACCAGCCTGTGCTGGCTGGTTATCCTGACGCATCAGTTGATCTTCACTCCGCATCGAGGGCGCCTCCTTCATAATACTCATAGCCAGCGTAATAATCGTCATTGGCAAAGACATCCGCCGCATTCTCCGCTTCAAGCGCCTGCTCCAGCTCATCGATGCCGTAGTCATCACCGGCGCGGCTGAAGCGCAGGTTCCGGGCGGTGCCATCCAGTTCGCGGCTGGCCAGCAATTCCAGCGAACCGCCGCATTCACCCTCGAAATGGGTCTTCAGCAAGGTGATCAATTCATCGTCGCCGAGTTGGTCCATGGATTCATCCTGAACGGCATAGAACAAATCCAGCAATTCATGCAAGGCCATCGCATAGTCCTGTTGATTCAGATAGACTGAGTCTTGAAAAGCGGTGATCAGCTTGACGATCGTGTCCTGGCCAAATTCGAGACGTTCCCGGCCCTGCAGCGTCTGGCGCCGGGTATCGAGCAGGTCGGCCGCGTCCGCGGCGGTCAAGCGCAGCCCA
>JAEXPB010000416.1 GCA_023438965.1 Bacillota bacterium
GGACAGAGCATATCCTGGTCGCCGGCGGCAGCGGCAGCGGCAAATCGGCGCTGGCCGAGCAGCTGGCTGTGCGGTTGGCCGGCAACGGGCCGGACCGGCTGCCGCTTTATTATGTGGCGACGCTGCAGGTCGGCCGGGATGCCGAAAACCGGCAGCGGGTGCGGAAGCACCGGCAACAGCGCCAGAGCGGCGGCTTCCTGACCCGGGAAGTCCCGACCGGCCTGGGGACGGCGATCGCCAACGGCCTGTTCCCGGCCGGCGGTTCGGTCGTCCTGCTGGAGGACCTGTCCAACCTGCTGGCCAACGAGATGTTCCTGCCGGGCGGCGCCGGCTTGGCTGAAGCCCGGGACCGCATCGCGGCCGACCTGGCGGCCCTGCTGGCGCCGAACCGCCATGTTGTCATCGTCAGCAATGATATCTTCGCCGACGCGACCCGGCCGGATGGCTGGACGGAACAATACCTGGCCGCGCTCGGCTGGCTGAACCGATCGGTCGCCGCCCGGTGCGGCGGTGTGGTCGAGGCGGTCTGCGGCCTGCCGGCAATCTGGCGCGACCGCAGCAGAAAGATAGGTGAATGGCTGTGCCCTGGCTCCTGGAAGAACTGATCATCACCTTTGCCATGTATTCGATCATCCCGACGCCGCGCCTGGAATGGCGGGAAAGGAACATGCGCCTGACGCTGGGCCTGTTCCCCCTGGTCGGCGCCGTCATCGCGGCCGGGCTGCTCGGTCTGGCCGCCCTGCGCACGCAGCTGGGCTTCCCGGGTGTGTCGGTGACCGCCTTCCTGCTGACCGGCTGGCCGATCCTCCTGTCCGGCGGCTTGCACCTCGACGGTTTTGCCGACACGGCGGACGCCCTGGGCTCGCACCGCGACCGGGAAACCCGGCTGAAGATCATGAAGGATCCCCATGCCGGGCCGTTTGCGGTCATCTGCTGCATACTCGTCCTGCTCCTGCAGTTCGCTTGCTGGAGCGACCTGCTGACGGCCGCGGCCGACCGCGCGCCGGCGGCCGATCTGGCCTGGCTGCTGTCCATCGCCCTGATCCCGGTAGCCGCACGGATCATGGCCGGACTCGGCGTCTGCCTGCTGCCGCCCGCCCGGCCGGACGGCCTGGTCAAGGTGTTTCACGATCGTTTGGCTCCCGCTGCGATCTGGCTGCTGGTGCTCGAGGCGCTGCTGGTGGCCGCGGCCTGGCTGCTGCTGGATCCGGTTGCCGGCCTGGCCAGCTTGTTGACGGCGCTGACCGTCGGCTTTGGCTGCGGCTGGATGTCCAAACGGGCTTTTGGCGGCACAACCGGCGATCTGACCGGTTTTACGCTGATACTCGGTGAAACCGCCCTGCTGCTGGTCCAGACCCTGGCGGGCGCGCGATGAATCCAAGGCGATGCGCTGCCCGGTCCGGCGGCAGCCGGCGAATGACGGAAGGAGTCGGCAGACCATGCTTTACTTAATCATCGGCGCGGCCTACCAAGGCAAGCGGTCCCATGCCGAGCAGCAATACCGCCTGATGGCCGGCCGCGAACCGGCGGTCGGCGACGGCAGCCAGGTTGATCTGGCGGCCAGCCTGGACTGGCCGGTCATCGACCATCTGCATGAAGCGCTGCGCCGGCTGCCCGCGGACGAGAACCTGTACCAGGCCGCCATCGCCGGCTGGCTCGACGAACTTGACCGCCTGCGGCAGCAAGATCCGGCCCGGCTGCAGATCATCATCCTGGACGAAATCGGCGCCGGCCTGGTGCCGCTGGACGCCGGCGACCGCCTCTGGCGCGAACGCTGCGGCCGCCTGGGCTGCCGGCTGGCTGAGGCGGCGGACCGGGTGGACCGGGTCTGGTGCGGCTTGCCAGTCACCCTGAAGGCGTCCCGGTGAATGCCGGGCTGCCCGCTGTCAGCCTGATCCTGCCGGAACTGACCGCAGAGGTCCTGCTGATCCGGCATGGCAGCACCCTGGCCAACCAGCGGCATCAATACTGCGGCCGCCGCGACCTGCCCCTCGATGCGAACGGCCGCCGGCAGGCCGCGCAAACCGGGGCCTGGCTGCAGGCCGCCGGGATCTGGCCCCCGGGCCGGCCGGCTGTCACGGTCAGCAGCCCGCTGCGGCGCTGCCGGGAGACTGCACTCATCCTCTGGCCGCAAGAGACGCTGATCCTCGATCCGGCATTCCAGGAGGCCGATTTTGGCGCCTGGGAAGGGAAGACCTGGGCTGAACTGCAGGATGATCCCTGCTATCGGGCCTGGATCGATGACGATCCGCTTGCAGATCTGGCGCCGCCCGGCGGCGAAAGCCGAAGGGCTGTCCATAGGCGTGTCTGGGCCGGCTTCACCGGTCTGCTGCAAAAACACCCGAATCAGCCGCTGGCCATCGTCACCCACGGCGGCGTGATCATGACGCTGCTGGCAGCGCTGACAGCGCATGCGAATGGGCTGGCGAATGATCCGGCGGATTTCTACCGCTGGCAGTGTCAGCCGGCAACAGGCTTCCTGATCCGCGCCGACCGGACGATTCTGCCCGTGCCGCCAGCCTGACCATGGCCGGATCGCAATCCTGTACAAAAAATCGCCGGATAATCCCTTGAACCATCCGAGCGGAGATTCTATCATTACAATCACTATCATGCTGATCCGTTTCAGGAAGCCGGGTGAGAATCCCGCGCTGTACCGCAACTGTAACAGCCGAGCCAGAGCAGGTTGGCCACTGGATAACCGGGAAGGCCGCTCCGGGCGATGACGCTGAAGCCAGGATACTGACGATTGGCAAATCATCCTTGAGAAGCGCGGAGTTCGCTTGCGGAGGTCACATGAGTAAGTTCTCCCGATCACCCATCATCCTGATTGTCCTGCTGACGCTTGCCCTGCTGGCCATGAGCGCCGGCTGCGCCGCAGCGGCGCGGAGCCAGCCGTCCGCCGCAACCGGGAAGACCGGAACGGATCTGCCAGCTGCCGCCGGGGCGACCGCAGCGGGACAACTGGTCGAACGGTATGTTCCCCGTTATGCCAAGGGATTCCACATCGAGTATTATGCCGGCGGCGCGCGGATCATCGACACGCAGATCGCCGCGACCGCCAATACGGCGGCAGTTGCCCAGCGGGTGCTGATCCTGCCGGCCGGCGCGCCGCTGCCGGTCAACACGACCTGGGATCACCGGATCGACGGCTATCCGGATCGGGTGGTCACCCTGGCCAGCTCGCATGCCGGCCACTTTGCCAATCTTGACGCGATCGGCCGCGTCGCCGGCACGTCCATCAAAGCCGAGAACTGTTTTATTCCGGCGCTGAAGACCGCCTTGCAGAATGGCGCCGCCCGCTATGTCGGCACCGGCGCCAAAGTCGACCAGGAGCTGATTGCCGCCCTGAAGCCGCAAATCATCTTTGTCGGCGGCATGCAGAGCGATGTCGAAATGGCGCAGAAGCTGGCGGAAAGCGGGTTGTTCTGCTTCTATTTCGGCGATTTCGCGGAGAACGACTACCTGGGGCGGGCCCAGTGGATCGAATTGATCGGCGCCTGCATCGGCCTGGACCAGCAGAGCCGCGACTACATCACCGCCAGCGCCGCGCAGATCCAGGCCATCCTGGCCCGGACAGGCCGGCTGGACACCCACCCGAAGGTCTTGTGGCTGACGCATAGTTCGTCGGCGCCGCACTGGAATGTGCGGACCAATCAGGATTATGTCAATTCCATTGTCACCGCAGTCGGCGGCCAGCTCTATTTCCCGCCCGAAGCCACTGCCAACTCCCTGTCGCTGAGCAACGAGGCTTTCATCCCTTACCTGCGCGGCGCCGACCGGATCATCTTCGGCGTTTCATTGAATTCCTATCCGGAAGCCAAAAACGCGACCTATTTCAACAAAGAAGGCCAGGTCGACTTTGCCAGCGCGCCGGCTGTCCAGAGCGGCAACTGCTATGTGGTCGGCTACGACTGGGCGCAGGACACGGCGGATGCGCTGGGCATCATCCAGTCCATGGCCATCTGCCTGTATCCGGATGAATTCAAGGACCTGGTGAATCCCGGCAAGATCATTCCTTTCCAGGTGAAATAAATGACGGAAACAGGACGCATCTTGAACAAACGCTCCCTGGCTGTCCTGCTGGCAACCCTGGTTCTGCTGGCCGCCGCGGCGGTGCTGGCGATCGGCGCCGGCTCGGTCGCCATCGCGCCGGGCCGGGTGCTGCAGGCGCTGGCCGGATTGGATGATCCCAACTCGACCGAGCACCTGATCATCCGCAACATGCGGCTGACCCGTGTCTGCGCCAGCCTGTTCGGCGGCGCGGCACTGGCTTTGTCCGGTCTCCTGCTGCAGATCCTGTTCAACAATCCGATCGCCGACCCGTATGTGCTGGGCATATCATCCGGCGCCCGGCTGTTTGTCGGCCTGACCTTCCTGGGCGGCCTCGCCGCCGGCCTGCGGCTGGACAATCCCTGGTTCATGTTTGCCGGCGCCCTGGCCGGATCGCTGCTGGTCATGCTGGCCATGCTGGGCTTTGCCGCCCGCATCCGGCAGGTCACCACGCTTCTTATTGTCGGCATCATGCTCGGTTATCTCTGCTCGGCGCTGGTCGGCCTGCTGACCGCCTTCTCCGACGATCACAGCCTGGCCGATTTCACCCGCTGGAACATGGGTTCCTTCGGCCTGATGACCTGGCCCAAGATTGCGGTTCTCGCGCTGGTCAGCAGCGTTATTTTCGTCCTGTCCTT
>JAEXPB010000429.1 GCA_023438965.1 Bacillota bacterium
TCGCGCCGGATATTGCGGATCGCCACCTTGGCCTCTTCGGCATACTTGTTGACGCCCTTGACCAGATCCTTGCGGCGTTCTTCGGTCAGGGCCGGGAAAACCAGCCGCAGCATCTTGCCGTCGTTGTTCGGATTGATGCCCAGGTCGGAAGCCTGGATTGCCCGCTCAATCGCCTTGAGCGAGGTCGGATCCCAGGGGGTGATGGTGATCAGCCGCGGTTCCGGCACCTGGATGTTGGCGACCTGGTTGATCGGGGTCGGCTGGCCGTAATAATCGATCGAGATGCGGTCCAGGACCTTCGGATTCGCCCGGCCGGCGCGGATCGCGTTAAATTCCTCACGCAGCACATGAATGGTCTTGCCCATATGTTCTTCATAAGGACGATAGGAGTCTTTCGTAATCAAAATCATTGTCATACGGTCACCTCCGTGAATAAATTGCTTAACTCATTATAACGAAAAGGCAGTGTATCGTCCAGCAAGGCTGAGATATATTCCTCCGGCTGCTGTCCTCGCCGCATACCATTTATGCTGGGCGGGAATGGATAGCGGAGATGGGCCTCCGCAGGGCGCAGCCCGAGGACAGACCATCGGAGCTCTATCCATTCCCGCCTTGCGGATGCAGCCTGCGGAATATATCTCAGCCTCATCCGGGGTCGGTATTCCTCCGGCTGCTGTCCGGGGCATTAAAACGAGCCCCGGCATATTCGCCGGAGCTCGTGCTTGGTCTTGAAAACCAGAGGCCAGGTCAGTTCTATTTCACGATTGTGCCGATTTTCTCGCCGCAGGCGATGCGGATGATATTATGCGGATCAGACATGTTGAAGACGGCGATGGAAACCTGGTTGTCCCGGCAGAGAGCGGCGGCAGTGGCGTCCATGATGCCGAGGTTCTGTTGGAGCACCTGATCATGGCTGACTGTTTCGTAGCGGCGGGCGTCCGGATATTTCCGGGGATCCTTGTCATATACGCCGTCGACCATCGTCGCCTTGAAGATGATGTCGGCTTCAATCTCCGATGCCCGCAGGGCTGCCGCGGTGTCCGTGGAGAAGAACGGATTGCCGGTGCCACAGGCAAAGATCACGACGCGGCCTTTCTCCAGGTGGCGAATGGCTCTTTTGCGGATATAGGGTTCGCAGAACTGACGCATCTCGATGGCGCTGAGCACCCGGGTTACGACATTGGCTTGTTCCAGGGCATCGGACAGGGCTAGCGCATTCATGGCCGTCCCGAGCATGCCGATATGATCGGCGGTGACCCGGTCCATGCCTTCGCTGGTTCGTCCGCGCCAGAAATTGCCGCCGCCGACCACAATTGCCACCTGAACACCCAACTTGGTCAATTCGCGGATCGTCGCTCCGATTGACCGTAGGGTTTCACCGTCCAGACCTTGTCCTTTGCCACCGGCCAGGGCTTCCCCACTGAGCTTGAGCAGAATTCGCTTGTAGACTGCCGTCATATTCCACCTCCCGGAATCCTTGGCCACGCCCATTTGGGCATGTCTGCCTGAAAAAAAGGAACATGCCGGGCATGTTCCTTTTTTTAACCACCAATTACTTGATCTGTTTCATGACTTCTTCCGCGAAGTTCTCTTCTTTCTTCTGCAAACCCTCACCCATCTCAAAGCGGACAAATCGACGTACCGTGATGTTCTCGCCGATCATGGCAATCATCTCTTTGACCAGGGTGCCGATGTTCTTGGTATCGTCTTTGACGAAAGCTTGCTCGAGCAGGCAGTTATCCTCGTAGAACTTGGACAGGCGGCCTTCGACGATCCGATCGACAATCTTTTCCGGCTTGCCTTCGTTCAGAGCCTGGTTGCGAACGATCGAGCGCTCTTTATCCAGCTCCTCGGCCGGGACATCGGCTTTGGACACCCAACGGGGGGACATGGCCGCGATCTGCAGGGCAATGTCGCGGACCATTTTACGGAACTCTTCGTTCTTGGCTGCGAAGTCAGTTTCAATATTGACTTCGAGCAGGACGCCTACGCGGCCGCCGGCATGGATGTAAGCGTCAACGATGCCTTCCGCAGCGATGCGGGTTGACTTCTTATCCGCGGAAGCGATGCCCTTTTCACGGAGCCAGACCATTGCTTTCTCCATGTCGCCATTCGCTTCGGTCAGGGCCTTTTTACAATCCATCATACCGGAACCGGTTTTCTCACGCAGTTCCTTGATCATATCAACAGTGATAGCCATATTATGAACCTCCAACAGGGTCTGTCATCCGGTCTGGCCGGTGATCAGGCTTCTTCCTCGTCAATCTTGGCTGCTTCGTCAGCGGTAACCGGCGCATTCTCGGCCACATCGAGCTGTTCGCCCTGGCGGCCTTCGATGATCGCGTCGGCGATCTTGCCGGCAATCAGCTTGACAGCGCGGATGGCGTCATCATTGCCAGGAATGACATAGTCGACTTCTTCCGGATCGCAGTTGGTGTCGACGATGCCGACAATCGGAATGCCCAGACGGCGGGCTTCCAGAACGGCGATGTGTTCTTTGCGCGGATCGACGACGAAGACGCAGGAAGGCAGGCGAGGCATGCTCTTAATGCCGCCGAGGTTCTTCTCGAGCTTTTCCATTTCCAGTTTGAGCTTGGCGACTTCCTTCTTGGGCAGGACATCGAATGTGCCGTTGTTCTGCATGTTGGTCAGTTCAGCCAGGCGGTTGATGCGTTTGCGGATGGTGGCGAAGTTGGTCAGGGAGCCGCCGAGCCAGCGGTTGTTGATGTAGAACATGCCGCAGCGTTCGGCTTCTTCGCGAATGGAGTCCTGGGCCTGCTTCTTGGTGCCGACGAAAAGCATGGTGCCGCCGTTCATGGAAACCTGACGAACGAACATATAGGCTTCGTCGATTTTCCGTACGGTTTTCTGCAGGTCAATGATGTAGATGCCATTGCGTTCGGTGTAGATGTACTCCGCCATTTTGGGGTTCCATCTACGGGTCTGGTGACCAAAATGGACACCGGCTTCCAGTAGCTGTTTCATACTGATAACGGCCATGATAGATTCCTCCTGTTTTTTCCGCCATGGGTGTGCAGCCGAACTGAATGGTTTCAGGCAACAGGCATTGCTTTCCCATGTGTGTATTTGAACCTTCCGAATTGTATCACGAACGGTGACGTTTGACAATAGAAGAACCGGGTCTATTTCCGGCCGCTGTCCTAGGCATGATCTGCGCTTTACAGGCTCTCGCTCGTGCCCGAGAGCGCCGATCGAGGTAAAACGAGCGTTATAGAGCCTGTTGGCGCAGGTCATGCCTCGCCGCGTACCATTGTTACTGGGCGGGAATGGATAGCGGAGATGGGCCTCCGCAGGGCGCAGCGGCGAGATAATTACAGAAATTCCATATTTTCTCGAAGGCAGGCCTTCCGGCAGGCCACATCCGCAGCCCGCAGGGCGAGGACAAGTGGCCGATAGGAATGGCCTGCCTTCTGACAGACCATCGGAGCTCTATCCATTCCCGCTATTTCCCCATGAAATGTGCCGTGACCTCGACACGGCGGTTCCTGGCCCGGCCGGCCTCGGTGGCGTTGGTATCCACCGGCTTGTATTCGCCGCAGCCGATGGCGGTGCATTTAGCCGGATCCAGACGCTGGTCCTGCAACAGAACCTTCATGAAGCTGATCGCCCGTGCGGCGCTGAGATCCCAGTTGGTCGCGTAACGGTAGCTGGTGATCGGCACACTGTCGGTATGGCCGAGGATCTCGATATGCAGGTCCGGCTGCTCGGCCAGGATGCTGCCGATCGCCTGGACGGTTTCATAAAAGGCGGGCTTGATTTCGGCGCTGCCGGAGTCGAACAGGACGACATCGCTGATGGTGATCATGACCGACTGGCCGGTGATGGTCGAGTTGATCCGTTCATGCAACTGGTGTGCATCGATATATTGG
>JAEXPB010000475.1 GCA_023438965.1 Bacillota bacterium
TCCCGGGCCAGTGCTGTTTCCTCCTCGGCACGTTTTTTCTGAACCGCAGCATAATCGGTAAACAGGTCAAGCTGTTCATAGGTAGCGGTCTGGACCACAGCGCTTTCGGCTACTAGATGATTGGCGGAGATATTGATACGCCGGACCAGCAGCTTCTTATTGGCGATCCGGTCGAACAAGGCCATGATCGCATCCCGGATCAGCAGCGCGGATGATGTCTGGCGGTTCAGGTTGGCGGTGCCATTCGCGTGTTTGGGAACCTGGCGGCCATAATGGTCGGTGGTTATCTCACCATGATAGGATTTTCTGATTTCCGGATCTGTGATATTCTCAATATCATAACCAATGGTCAACCCTACCTGGTCGGTTACCAGCCCCTTGTCCACCAAATCCAAAACGAGAATATCGGTCATCTCCCGGACAACCAGTCTTGCTTTGGCAAAACTGTAAGGGGATTGCAGCACTTGACCGGAGCTAATGCTGCTGCTGTCGGGCTTGTAGGCCTTGATATCGGCCATCGTGCAAGGCTCCCAACCCCAGGCGTGGTCAATCAGCAGTTCGGCATTGATACCAAAAAGATGATAAAGCAAATCCTCGTTGTAATAGTCAGTGGGTTTGCCGATCGAGCATCTGGCTACATCACCCATGGTCAACAGACCGTGCTCTTCCAGTTTCCTGGCGTAACCCGGTCCGATCCGCCAGAAATCCCGCAGCGGGCGGTGCGGCCAGAGCAGCTGACGATAGCTCTTTTCATCCAGCTCCGCGATGCGTACGCCATCCTGATCCGGTACGGTATGCTTGGCCTGAATATCCATGGCGATCTTGGCGAGATAGAGATTGGTGCCAATGCCGGCTGTAGCGGTGATACCGGTTGACTTGAGGACTTCCTGAATCATCATCATCGTCATGTCACGGGGCGTGAGCTGATTGGTTGCCAGATAATCGGTGACATCCATGAACACCTCGTCGATGGAATAAACATGGATATCTTCCGGCGCCACATATCGCAGATAAATATTGTAAATGCGAGTGCTGTAGGCCATATAGAGAGCCATGCGCGGCGGTGCGGTAATATAGGCCACAGCCAATCCTGGCGAAGAATTCAGCATCCGATCATCGGAGGATTCGCCCGAGAACTTACGGCCGGGAGCTATTTGCTGACGCAGGGCATTCACTTCCTTCACCTTCTGCACGACTTCGAACAACCGGGCGCGTCCGGGGATGCCATGGGCTTTGAGCGAGGGCGAAACCGCCAGGCAAATCGTCTTTTCGGTGCGGCTGGCGTCGGCAACGACGAGATTGGTATGCATCGGGTCGAGACCGCGCTCCACGCACTCCACAGAGGCATAAAAAGATTTCAAGTCAATTGCAATATAGCAGCGACCTGCTTGCGCCATGGAAACCACCTCCTGATCCCAACCAACTCGTCTATACTTACATTATACTAGCTTTTCCCTCGAATGCCGCCAGGCAGCCGGCGTCTGACCAGTCATCCGCCGGAAAATGTTCTGGAAATAACTCTGTGTAGAAAAACCCAGAAAATCGCTGATTTGAGCGATCGTCTTGTCGGTGCTTCCGAGCAAGCGCCGGGCTTCTTCCATTCTAATCTCCGTTATGAAATCATTGAGCGTGACGCCTGTCTCCTGCCGGAAGCGCTCACATAAATACGTGCGATTGATTTTCAAGGCTTCGGCAATTCCGGCCGTGCTGATCCGCTCGCCCAGATGGGCGTTAATGAAGCGAGCAACTTCGATCGTCAGACGGGTTTTCACGCCATGGCATTTCAGCTCTTCAACCCGGGCGGTGAAATCGAAGAGCATTTCGATGTTCAATTGCGTGATTTCGTAGGGGTTGCCGAGAATTTCAACTTTCTGGATGTAAAGGTCGCTCAGGGTGAAGGCGGTTTCCGGCTGCAAGCCGCCGTCGATAGCAGCCCGGCTGGCCAGCGTAGCCGCGCAGATGAAGGTGTTTTTCATCTGACGCAATTCATCATGGGCGATCTTGCCCACCCGACCGGTTGGCGGTTGGCGTGTAAACTGCCGCAAGGCGTCAGTCCGGCCGGTGCGCACATAGGAAAACACCTCGCGTTCCATGGCATAGGTGTTGTGCAGGGTGGCCTCGTCGCCGCCTGAAGGTATCTGGGCCAGGTGGCCGGTTATTTGCGGCAGCACCAGACCGGTGTCGCGGGATAGCAGTTCGGCGATGGTCAATTTTTCGTTGTTGAGGGCGTAATTGATAAAACAAAGGATTTGCAGGAAATTCTCCAGCGGATAAGCCGGCACGGTACGCAAATAAGTTTCCAGTTCCGGCAAGCGGCCCGATGATTCGCCAAGCGTCCGCAAGATAATGGTTAATCGTTCTTTACTGAGGCTGGATCTATATGTCGGACCGATAACAATCACCAAATCTTCGTCCGCTTTTTTCAACGCGCCGAAAAACAGGCAATCAGCAGCATCGAAGAAACTGATGTTCTGAGGACTGGCTTCGATCATTGACCACACCAGACTGACCGGATCCGGTTGGAAATCCACATTGACATAATTCTGAACCAGCTCACGGTGTTGAAAAACGCGGGTTTGCAGTCCGGATAGATGACCAAGGTTCTGGCAGAGGTATTCATAGTCAAATTGCACAAAAATCACAGCCTTTTCTTTGTTGATCATTTTACAATATTTCCGACAAAACAGCAAGAACCTTCGATTATCCACGTCTATAATCGAATCAAGAAATAGCAGGAGGACGCAGCGATGCCCAAGAACAGGACCCCCAAACCATACCCCTTGAATGGCAAAACTATTTTCGGCCTATCGACTATGCGCTGGACGATCACGGCCGCCGGATCGCTGATGACCAGTGCGTTCATGCTTTACCTGACCGATTATTCCGGCCTCGGATCGGCAGCTGCCACGGTTGGCACCATCCTGCTGCTGGTCGGTCGGATATTCGATGCGGTTGATGATCCGCTGCAAGGCTGGATCATGGACAGCGCACCGCGGACCCGGATCGGTAAATTCAAGCCCTTTATGATCGGCGGCATCATCACCTGCAGTCTGGCGCTGATCATGTTGTTTAACATTCCGGCTTTTACCAGTGTCACGGCCCAGATCATTTGGCTGGCGGTCGCTTATCTGCTGTATGAGATCGGCTACTCCTTCCAGCCGCACCAGCCGATCATCTATTCGCTGACCAACAATCCGCAGATCCGGCAAAAACTCCTCGTGACGCCGCGCGTCATCGAGCAGGTCATTGTCATCCCGTTCTCGTTTTTCCTCAGCCTGGCCGTCGTTTTGGGTAACGCCACCGGCAGCATGAAGACCGGCGTCGGTCTGCTGGCCGTGATTTTCGTGGTACCCATGGGCCTGCTGGCCTTGATCGGCACCATCTGCGTCAAAGAGGGCCAGGTTGCCGAATCCGGCGAAAAGATCGGCTTCAGGCAGATAATCAACATGTTCAAGATTAACACGCCGCTGTGGATCAGCTTCCTGTCCGGCATTTTCGGCGGTGCGGTTTTCACCTTTGTCATGGCCTCGGCGACCTACTACATCAAATGGGCCTTTGGCGCGGAAAACTTCGGCATGTACGCCGCTATCTGGGGTGCCTTCATTTTGCTGGGCATCATTGCCGGCACGATTATCGCACCCAAGGCCTTTAAAAATGTCGATCCTGCCAGCGGCACGATTTTTTGTTCGTTTACCAGTGCGGGCATTCTAGCCCTGATTTATTTTTTGTCGCTGCTGGGCATCAACAATGCGATTGTGTTCTTCGGGCTGATGCTGCTGTTCATGATTGTCGCCGGCATGAGCTATATCCCCGGCACGCTGATCGGCATGGAAACCATGGATTACTCACTGTACAAAACCGGCCGTGGCATGGAAGCGCTCAATCAGGCTGCTCGCAATTTTCTCGAAAAAGCGCAACAGGCGGTTGCCAGTTCAGCTACCGGCGCTGTGTTGATTGCTGTCGGTTACGTGGTCAACGAGGCGGATGAATATATCGGCACCGCCCCGGTCGAATCCCTGCTATCCGGCCTTTTGCTGGTCTGCTGCCTGATCCCGGCGATCCTGGCCTTGATTGCCGGACTGGTCATGCGGCTGCTCTACCCATTGAAAGGCGAGAAGCGCAAAGCCATGTACAAAGCGATCAGAGATTCTGGAGAGGGTGCAAAATGAAAGCCATCAACCTGAAGACAGAATACCTTGTCAACCCGCTTGGAATCGATATCCGGACGCCCCGCCTGTTCTGGAACTGCCAGAGCGGCAGCCGGCAGACTGCCTACCGGATTGTCGCCACCGATCACGGCGGCCAGACGGCCTGGGACAGCGGGCAGATCACAAGCAACAGCATGACCCACGTCTTGTGGAACGGTCGAACGCTGCAATGTCGGGATCGAATCGTCTGGCGGGTACAGCTGTGGGACGAAACCTGTCAGCCGGGCGAGTGGAGTGAACCGGCTGCCTTTGAAATGGGCCTTCTGGCGCCGCCGGACTGGTCGGCCCGTTGGATCACCGCGGATATGCGGCCGAGCCGGAAAGTTCGTTATCCGGTCGACTGCTTTCGGAAAGTCTTCACCATCCGGTCAAATCTGAAGCAAGCCAGACTTTACAGCACCGCATGCGGCATTTACGATATTCAGATCAACGGGGAAAAGGCCCTCGATTTTTGCCTTGCGCCCGGTTATACCGATTATCGCAATCGTCTGCAATATCAGGTCAGTGATATCACTGATTTATTACGCACCGGCGAGAATGAATTGACCGCTGAATTGGCTGACGGCTGGTATCGGGGCTCCATCGGCGCTTTGGGCTACACCCACTTTTTCGGCAAGGAGACCAAACTGCTCTGCCAGCTGGAAGTGATCTATATGGACGGCACAAGAGAGGTAGTTGGCAGCGATCAGAGCTTTGCCTGGAGCAATGACGGCCCCGTTCGTTTTGCTGACCTCAAGGATGGCGAGATGATCCAGGCCGGCCAATCGCCTGGCTATGACGGTCGCGCGCGGGAAACCTCGTTTGCCTTGACGCCGGCAGCATCGAACAATGTTCCGGTGCGTGAAAAGGAGCAATTCAAGCCGTCGTTGATTGTTACACCGAAGGGTGCCAAGGTACTCGATTTCCGGCAGAATATCGCCGGCGTGCTGGCTTTCCGGATTCAGGCCAAAGCCGGACAGCGCATCGGCCTTCGCTTGGGCGAAATTCTGGACGGGGAGGGCGAATTTACGCAGAGCAACATCCAGGTCACCAAACCTAAAGTGACCCCGTTGCAGCAAATCACCTATATTTGCCGCGAAGGCGAGAATGTCTATAAAACCCGCTTTGCGGTCTTTGGCTTCCGCTATGTTCTGGTTGAGACCGAAGCGGATTGGACGCCGGCTGATTTCACGGCTATTGCGGTCTACTCGGATATGGAGCCGACGGGCGATTTCACTTGTTCCAACCCGCTGATCAACCGGTTGGTCGAGAACACCCGCTGGAGCATGAAGGGCAATTTTCTCGATGTGCCGACCGATTGCCCAACCCGCGAAAGGGCCGGCTGGACCGGCGACGCTCAGATCTTTTTCAAAACCGGCAGTTATCTGATGAATACGGCGGCCTTTTTCCGCAAGTGGCTGCTGGACCTGCAGGATCGCCAGACCCGGCGCGGCAAGGTGCATTGCATCGTGCCCAGCGTCGGCAACGAGCTTTACCTGACGACGATGGACGGTTGCGTTGGCTGGGCTGACGCGGCGATTTATGTCCCCTGGCGGTATTGGCAGCTGTTTGGCGACCGGCGGATTCTGGCCGAGAGCTACGCGTCGATG
>JAEXPB010000022.1 GCA_023438965.1 Bacillota bacterium
GTTACATACAAATCCACATTTTTCAACTTCATGAGACCAAGCAACACATCAACGAAGCCGATCCTGGATTCTACACCTTGAATATATGGATTTTGTATTTCCTCAACCTTTTGAATCTCATCCAAAATAATATAGTACATGCTATCCTTGTCAACTAAAAGATTCCGAATATAACTGCCCAACTCAATAGGATTTCTGTACTTAATACTATTATCATCATCAAGCGCCAAGGTGATGATCTGTTTATCTTCAACCCCTATTGAATTCAAGTAGGGATGATAAATATCGGTAAGAAGAAAAGACTTGCCGCAACGTCTGACCCCTGTAATCACTTTAATCATTCCATTATGTCTTCTGTCAATAAGACTTCTAAGATAATATTCTCTGGCAATTAGCATTTGTCGCTCCCAATATTTGCGTATTGACGCATTTTCTAGTAATTTAATTATAGAGCCATGCGATGTACCTGTCAACCAATCTATTCCTGCCACTTGCGTAAATACGCAACTTCGAGGATCGTATATGATAATATCAGCATGAACAGGCGAGGCGAATTTCATAATCAGATTTGAAACTCGAAATAGCCAGTTCCTCCCTGCTGTTTTTTTTATTACGATATGTTCCCTGAAATGAAAAACACATTTTAAGTTGAGAAGTCGATTTTTATGTCGCCTGAAAACGCAGTATTTTCAGGAGTTCTGGTGTGACATCATCACCACCGACTCCACATGTTCGGTGCCCGGGAACATGTCCACCGGCTGGGCCGGCGCACAGACATAGCCGCCGGCGGTGATCAGCTGCAAGTCCCTTGCCAGGGTTACCGGATCGCAGGAAATGTAGACTATACGGCTGGGGGCCATTTTCCGCAGCGCGGCAATAAATTCCGGCGTGCTGCCGGCGCGGGGCGGATCGAGAAAGACCACATCCGCCGTTTCTCCGGCTGACGCCATTTTCTGCAGGAATTCGCCGGCGTCGCCCGGATAGAATCTGGCGTTGGTGACCGCATTGATCCGGGCGTTGGTCCGGGCATCCCGCACCGCGTCGGGATTGACTTCGACGCCGATCACATCCTTGGCCTGGCCTGATGCGGCCAGGCCGATCGTGCCGATGCCGCAATAAGCGTCGACCACCCGTTCCCGGCCGGTCAGGCCGGCCAAGGCCACCGCCTGGTTATACAACACCTCGGTCTGAACCGGATTGATCTGATAGAAGGATTGGGCGGAGATGCGAAACCGCTTGCCGCACAGCAGATCCTCGATAGTTCCCCTGCCGGACAGCACCTGTTCCCGTTCGCCCAGAATCAGGCTGTCCCGGCGGTCGTTGATATTGTGGATGACGGTTGTGATATCCGGGCAACGCTGCAGCAGAGCATGGACAAAATTCTTCCGCGAGGGGAAGACCGGACTGCCGGTGATCAGGACCACCATGATCTCTCCGGTCGCCTGGGCGGTCCGGACCAGGATCCGGCGCAGAGTACCTTCCCGCCGGACCTCGTCAAAGGCGCGCAGGCGAAAGGATTGGGCCAGATCCCGGATCTGGCGGACAATTTCGCCCGCCCGTTCGTTCTCGATCAGGCAGCGGTCGACCGGGACGATCCGGTGCGACCCGGCTTCATACAGTCCGGTGATCAGGTGGCCGCGACGGTCCGTGCCGCAGACCGCATGCACTTTATTGCGGTAATGATAGGGGTCGGCCATGCCGATGATCGGGAGCGTGTTACAGAATGGCTGCAGCAATGCAGCCACCTTCTGCTGCTTCTGTGCCAGCTGCTCCGCATAGGTGGTCTGGGTGATCGCGCAGCCGCCGCATTTCAGCATGACCGGGCATTTTTCAGGTGCCATATTGTCCGCAGTTGCCCTCCTCGCTGTCCGATCCGGATCTTATCATCGGCTCATGCCGATATGATCCAGCAGGCGGGCGCCGCTGTCAAGCGCATCTTTAAACGCGCAGCATGCCGCGAAAACCCCGGGCAGCATAATAGGACTCCGCGCCATTATGGTAGACGAAAACCGTATCGTAGCGGCGATCGCAGAAAAGTGCGCCACCGCGGGAGCGGATCGAGTCCGGTGTCTTGACCCAGCTCGAGGTTTTGACATCGAATTCCCCGACCAGCTGCAGCGCCCGGTATTGTTCTTCGGTCAGCAACTCGACGCCCATGTCCGCCGCCATTTCCACCGCGCTATTGGCCGGGCGATTCTCTTTGCGCGATTCCAGCGCCGCCCGGTCATAACAGAAGCTGCGCCGACCGCTGGGACTCTCGGCCGAACAGTCGACAAACAGGATTTGTCCGGTCCGAGCATCCTGATCGACGACATCCGGTTCACCGCCGGTTTGTTCCATTTGGTAAAGCGACCATAACCGATCCGGATTAGCTTCCAGCCGGGCGCGAATGGCCGTCCAGTCCAGATCGGGATGGCGTTTCTTGTTTTTCGTAAAGCGCGTCGCCAGCTGGTTGAGCATGCTGTCGGTTTGTTCAGGTGTCAGTTGGTTGGACTTGGTCTGCATATCGGATCACCTCGCCTCGATCTGCATCATTTCCGGAAGTTACCGGTATCAGCTTACACCCAATCGCCCTTGCTATTCTGTCACGCCTGTTCCTTTCCGGCGCAACTTGTCCAGATGGCAGCTCAGGCACAAGCCAGTGTGGCAGCAAATGACCTCGCCGCAATCCGGACAACGCCATTTCGTTGCTTCTTTGGCCAGGAATTCCGCCATGCCATTCGCCTGGATGTCATTCAAGTTGTCGATCATGCTCATCCCGTATTTGGTGCGATAGCGCTTGTCCAGCGAACGCAATCTGGCACATGGGTAGGCTGGGCATTCGAAACAGAAACGGACAGCGCCCTGGGCCAGCCGTTCACAGCGATCACCCATATGAAGGCAATTCTGGCCGCGCGGCAGACAGCCGGGGCAGTATTTCTTATGGAAGCCCTGCCGGTTCAAGTCCTTTTCCCCGAATTGGTAGGAAACACACAGACGGCAGTTCATCCCGCACGGTGCGATCAGGTCGTCTCTCATACAAGAACCATCCTTAAGCCAAAATGGAAAGCAGAGCCTCAGCATCCTTTTTGATTAATGGCTGCATGGTTGTTTTATATTTCGCATAATCGAGCGCTTTGATTTTCTCTTCGATCTGACCGGATAAGCCTGGTTTATATAAAACCAGTTCATGCAATGCTGCGAGGCACTGCCGCACCGCGATCGGTTTTTCATCATCCAATTCGGCTAATATGGTTCTTAAGCTGCCTTCGATTTTCTGATTGGCATCCCATCTGGCCAGAACACAAATCATCCGAAAGCCACGCACCCGGACATAGGACTTTTCATGGGCAAGCATTTTGACAAACTCGTTAAAATACGGATAGATGGCATCCGATTCTGCCGACTGCCCTTCCAGCGATAACAGGGCCTGATAGGCTCTTTGATCATCCTTGTCGAGCAGGCTTTCAATGACATCCATAGGATTCTCCTCCAGACTGTCCGGTATTGATTATTGTCAAATGCGCCTCGCCGATCATATGGTTGATATATGGCTAGCTATAGTTTACAGCTTGCTTAGCTCCACGGCAATCTGCGCGCCGACTTTCGCATTATTAAACACGAGCTGGATATTCGAATCCAGACTGGCGCCATCGGTCAGCTCCTTCACCTTGGCCAGGAGGAACGGGGTGCTTTCCTTCCCCTTGATGCCTTGCGCTTCTGCTTCCTGTACCGCCGACTCGATCGCTGCGTTAATGATGGCCGGATCCATCGCGTATTCCTCCGGAATCGGATTGGCGATCACAACGCCACCGGCCAGTCCGAGATCCCATTTTGCTTTCAAGGCCTGGGCCAGCTCCAACGGCGTGTCGACCCGGTAATCGACGTGATGGCCGCTCTTGGCTGTATAGAAAGCCGGCAACTCGTCCGTTCCAAAGCCCACGACCGGAACGCCCTGGGTTTCCAGATATTCCAGGGTCAAACCAATATCCAGGATGGATTTGGCGCCGGCGCAGATCACAGCGACATTCGTTTTGGCTAGCTCCTGCAGATCGGCCGAGATATCAAATGACTCCTGGGCGCCCCGGTGGACGCCGCCGATTCCGCCGGTAGCGAATATCCGGATGCCTGCCAGGCTGGCAATAATCATCGTGGAAGCGACCGTGGTCGCACCAGTCAGTCCCTTGGTCACGATAAAGGGGATATCCCGGCGACTGGCTTTCACGACATCGCGGCTCTGGCCCAGGGACTCGATCTCCGCTGCGGTCAGGCCGACCTTCAGGCGGCCTGCCAGGATCGCAATGGTTGCCGGCACTGCTCCGTTGGCGCGCACGATCCTTTCCACCGCCAGGGCCGTCTCCACATTCCTGGGAAAAGGCATGCCATGGGATATGATCGTCGACTCCAGGGCCACGACCGCCTTTCCGGCAGCTAAAGCCGCGGCAATCTCCGGGTTGATATCCAGGTATTTTTTCAGCATAATCCGATCTCCTTCATCTTTCGGTTGACATTCTCTTGGGAAATGTTTGGATTGATTGTCTCCTCGCAGCTTAACGCCATAATAGCCGCTGCCATCGCGAATCTGGCGCTGGCTGCGCTGTCGGAATGGTTTAAATAACCAAGCACCAAGGCGGCGATAAAGGCGTCTCCCGCGCCGGTGGCATTCACCACCTGAACCGGGGGATTCGGAATCAGCGCCTGCCGGGTTCCGTCATGATAGAATACGCCGTCCGAGCCCAGGGTGATGAATACCTGCCGGACGCCCTGG
>JAEXPB010000488.1 GCA_023438965.1 Bacillota bacterium
CTGCCAATCAGCGTCCGCCAGAAGACGATCGCATAACTGTCCAGCAAGATATGGCTGGCGACAATGCCATTGGAACCAAAAAGCAGCAAGGCGAGGACATATTGTCCATAGGCCCGGCGCCGCGACCTGGCGCCAGCCGGACAGTCTGGCTGCCGCACGGCCGCTGCCGGCATTTCTTTTGAGTATTTCCGAATGCTGTCCATGTTCGTCTGACCTTCCCGTTTGAACTTGATCTGGACCTAGTGTACGCTGATTTTATCAAGCATAATAGCGCATGTTTTGCATGTTTTGCATGACATAATCAGATGTATTCATCTGCACTAAAGGCCGGTTCGACGCGGCTTGGACCAAAAGACCGCCTCACTGGCGGTCAAGCGATTCCTGGCTTATTTGAAGTACCGAAAAACGCTTAACGCCATTTATAAACGCGTTAAAGCTAGTGGAAGTGTTATGATCGATATTCATCAATGGGGCGACGCGTTTAGCACCGGCAATCTGTTGAAAACTCGGGATTATCCGATAGAGTTCCTCTTTGGGATTTTGTATGTTGTCAGGCACTTGATATTTCCTCTTCCGTGAAAGATCGATTAGCCGCTTTGATCCATTTGAACCGTAAGCAGAAATCAGCGCCGGAAAATCGCCAAAATACCAGGCTTCAAGTTCCTGGCAAGCGATGCGGATCAATACTGGCCTTCCGGAATCTGCGCACAATTGACGAAGATTCTCCTTCAACTCAATACAGTTTTTATTGTCTTGATCATGAACAACGACAAAATGCACATCCGGTTCATTCCAGGCTTTCAGTTTGCGCGGCAATGATCTTTCCAGGTCAGACTTTCCATTATGCGGAATTGTCTGATACGCAATCTGATGGGGAATAATCTGGGGCAGCAATTCATCGAGCAAGTATTTCATTGATGATTCTTCAAGCAGGAAGACAAGCTTCATAATTTGCCGGCCTCCGCTAATAGAATGTCTTGATTCCAGAGTTCACCCAGCCGATCGCCTGCTTCATACAAGGATTTTATCAATGCCGAATCTGAAGCACGGACAATCTTGGTAAAGCCATCATTCTTGACCAGGCAATAGAGCTCATCCAAACGAACCGCATTTAAAAAATCAGGTGAATGAGTAGAAATAAATACTTGTCCGCCGATATTCGAATAATTCCGGAATTCTTCGGTTAATTGCGCTAATAATTGTGGATAGAGTTGATTCTCCGGTTCTTCAACGCAGAGCAGCGCATGGGGGGACGGGTCACTCAGAAGCACCATATAAGTAAACATTTTAATCGTGCCGTCTGAAACAAACTTGGCAGAAAAAGGATTTTTAAATTTACCATCTTGAAATCTTAATATAACATATCCATCCTCAGTCGTTTTTGCTTCTACACTGGTCACACCAGGAACACGTTCGCGCATTGCTTTTAAAATATTATCAAAACGATCTGGATGATTGTCATAGAGGAATTTGGCAACCTGGGCCAAATTGTCGCCTGTTCTGGATAGGCTTTCGCTATATTCGGCGATCTGGCGACTTCTTGCTTCTTCAATATGAAAATCAGATACATACCAATCTTCAATTAAACGGCGAAGCGATGAGATGGCCGGGAAATTCTCAAATTGGCCTAATCCCTTGATCGCTAAAATGTCGGGATCAGAAACTTTTTGCGAACTTCGATTCGCGCTTTGCACATCCTCATAACTTTTAAGATTACCTTGGACTGCTACACCTTCGCCGAATGAAAAGTCCAATATTTTCCATGGTGCGCCGTGTTGACCACGTCTCAGACGCATGACTTCCTTCTTGACCACTGGATTTTTACGCTCATTCAAGCCGATCGTCAGTTCATAAGTAATGCGCGGTTCATCAGGCGCTGGTCGAAATTTCAACTCAAATCTCAAATCGCCGATCTGGTCGCGAGACAAAACTTCTGCAAATCCACCCCGCATAGCTAAAGCAGAACGAACATTACTGGTCAAGCAGTCATGAAGGAATCCAAATATATCAAAAAAAGTCGTTTTACCTGAGCCGTTCTTACCCATAAAAACGGCCATTTTGGGTATACTTTCTACAAGCACATCATGAAACACTCGGAAATTCTGAATGCGCAATGATTCAATCTGCACGGTATCGCCCCCAAGCTACAGTTTGTTCAATAACATTATTACTGATCGATAATCCGAAATCAATGCTATCATTCATCCCAGCGCCACATCCAGGATCATCATCACCGCAAAGCCAAACATGCAGCCGATGGTCGACAGGTCGGTGGAACCGCTGCCATCGTCCTGCTGGGCCTCGGGAATCAATTCCTCGACCACGACGTAAATCATAGCGCCGGCGGCGAAGGCCAGGGCATATGGCAGGATGGCGCGCATGGTGACGATGGCCAGGGCGCCCAGGACACCGGCCAGGGGTTCGACCAGGCCCGAGGCCTGGCCCAGCAGAAACGCCTTGCGCCGGCTAAATCCCTCCCGCCGTAAGGGTATCGCCACGGCGGCGCCTTCCGGGAAATTCTGCAGCCCGATGCCGATCGCCAGGGCAACCGCCCCGGCCAATGACGCCGACGGGATGCCCGAAGCGACCGCGCCAAAGGCCACGCCGACCGCCAGGCCCTCCGGGATATTATGCAGCGTGATCGCCAGAACCAGCAGCACACTGCGCTGCCAACTGGTTTTAATACCCTCGGCGGATGAGCGGGCCAAGCCGATATGCAGATGCGGCAGCGTCTTGTCGGTGAGCCACAGGAACAGCCCGCCGGCCAGGAAGCCAATGGCCGCGGTCAGCCAGGCTTTCTGGCCTTGACTCTCCGACATTTCGATCGCCGGCGCCAGCAGGGACCAGAAGCTGGCGGCGATCATCACACCGGCGGCAAATCCGAGCATCGTGTTCAAGATGGTTTTGTTGATCGACTTGAAAAAGAAGACCAGCCCGGCTCCCAGCGCGGTTACCCCATAGGTGAATAATGTGCCGAACAGTGCTTGACTCACCGGCGGAAAGTCGGCCAACCATTCAAACATGCGCCACCCTCCCTGCTAACGCAAAGAACGCCTCCAGGTACCCAAACGGCACCAAGGACCCGTCATGTTTCATTCTCATAATATCATCCTGCGTCGCAGCCATCGCGCCACAGGTTTCACCCGGCTGGAATTCAACCTGGTTCAGATCAAAATCCTTCCGGAAGAGCCAGATGTCACTGAAGCAATCTTCCCGCTGCAAAGACAAGATGCAGCGGCCCTGATCGGCCGCAACGGTCAGTCCGGTTTCTTCGCGGACTTCGCGGATCGCCGCCGTCAAGCTGTCATCACCGGCCAGAGCCGAACCGCCACTGCACTCCCACAGGTTGGGATAACCTTTATTCGGGGTGCGCTGGGTAAGCAAGTATTCGCCCTGGCTGTTTTGCAGCCAGACATGAACGACCAAATGATAATCGCCTTTGGGCAGCGGGTCGCCGCGCCGATGGGTCCGGCCGGTCAATTTCCGGTCGGCATCGTAGACATCCCACAGCTCATCGGCGTTGGATTGCAGATTCAGCCAGCCCTGGACACGATCCGACAGCTGCGGCTGGATCTCCGGATAGGTGAGGTTCTTTGGCAGCGCATCCGCGAATCGGATTTCTGCGATTTCCATGTCGGGCGGCAGCGCGCCAAGTTCCTTGATCTCGGCATGACACAACAGGCCATAAGTGACTGGCCAGCCCTTCAGCACACCATACACACCGACCGGTTTCAGATCAAATGCTGTTGCCCCGGTCTCCTCGCGCAGTTCCCGCTGCGCTGTCGCCAGGATCGCTTCCCCCGGCTCGCGGTGTCCGCCCGGCATTTCCCAGGTTGTGCGGTCCTTCTGGCGGCCGAAGACCCATTTCCCATCGAATCTGGCGGCTATGACCGCATATTGCAACAGGTCATCGGCAATTTCGTCAACGGCAGGGAAAAAAACCGTCGCCATCGGCTGATACCAGGCCGGCACCGGATTGCGCATCTGATCGTACCATTGCAGGACTGCTTGCGCCTGCTGGAGCATCGTGTCGATTTCCGCCTGCCCGAACGGGATCGCCCACGGTATGGAGGACAGCGTATTGCTGGCGATGTACAAGGCGAGCAGCTGCCAGAATGCCGGGGGCACAGCGCCGGCGAAGTAGCCGTCGACCATTCCGGACGCCAAAGGCGGCGCCAGCTGGGCACACCAGACGATCCGGTTGAATTCCTCCCAAGGATCGCCGAAATCGTCACGGTCAAAATCAATGATCTGCAGTTGGCCGCTCTGATCAAGCATCATGTTGCCGATATGATAATCCCCGTGCTGATAACATTGCGGCCGGCCCTGGAGTAAATGGCGGTTGGCCTGGATATAGTCGATAAACGCCTGACCGCCTTCATATTGGATCGGGCAAGCGGCATATTGCCGGATTTTACGGTCGATCTTGCGGTTGAAGCGGTTGGCCCAATCTTCCTGCGTTGGCGGTGCCGGCAGGGTATGGATCGACCGGAGTATTTTCCCGGCTTCCAGGCCATAGGCATATTGCTCGGTGCCTGAAAGCTGCGGGATCACTTCCGCCGCATTCCGGCCCCCGATCCAGCTCTGCAGTGAATAAACGCCCTCATCGCACCGGCCGCAGGCGATCGGCTGGCACATCGGCACCCCAAGGGCCGCCACGCGCTTCATCAGTTCAAAGCTGGCCTCTTTCCGGTCGTATTGGTCCGCCGGCGAGATGCGCAGCAGGTATTTCGTGTTGTCCGCTACCGTGACGCAGTACTTCTTGTCGCCCGACCAGCCCTGGGTAACCGGTTCAGTGTGCGTAAAGCAAAAATCGGTCATGTGGTCCTATCCTTTACTATTAAGCATTTTCCTTCGGAGGCAATTCAATATTAATTTTATATCATTATACCACGACGGGATCGCTAATTTTCATTGAATGGTGACCATCAACTTGAAAACGGCCTGCTATTCGGCTATAATTATAGCTAATATATTAGCCAATATGGAGGCGTCCTGGGA
>JAEXPB010000103.1 GCA_023438965.1 Bacillota bacterium
CAGAACGGCATCGCGGCTATGGCCTGGTTCATAACCGCGGCAAAATTGACGCCCTGCTGAAACAGCTCGGTTCCAGCATCACGGCGCTCGAGGTTTACAGCCTGAGCCGCAGCCTGGATTTTTTAGCCGGATATTCGTTTGTCGATCCGGATCGAATCGGGATGACCGGTCTGTCCTACGGCGGTTTCTATACCCTGATGACCTCGGCGATGGACACGCGCATTCGTGCCGGCTACGCTTCGGCGTTTTTCAACAATCGTTATCGTTACTGCAGCGGTGACTGGTCCTGGGACCAGGCCGCCCGGTGTTTTCTGGATGCGGAGATGGCTGCCCTGATCGCACCGCGGGCACTCTACATTGAAGTCGGCAAACAGGACGAGGTTTTTGCCGTGGAGTCGGCCTTGCCGGAATTCGAGCGCCTGAAACCGTTTTATGCCGCGCGGCATGCATCGGACAAATTGCGCCTGAACGTTATCGAGCAGAACCATCGGTTCGACCCGGGTGACGCCGGTCTGGATTTCCTGTTCGAACAACTGAACGAGCGATCAGCAGACATTTGCCAAGGAGGACGATGATGATGGAACAAGTCAAGCCCAAGGTCCTTGCCTATTACTTTCCCAACTGGCACAGCGATCCGCGCAACGATGTCTGGCATGGCCCGGGCTGGACGGAATGGGAGGTCGCCAAATGCGCCCGGCCGCGTTTTACCGGCCATCGGCAGCCCAAGGTGCCGGTCTGGGGTTATGAGGACGAAGCGCGGCCGGAGGTTATGGCTCGAAAGATTGAGGCCGCGGTTGCCCACGGCGTGGATGGTTTTATCTTCGACTGGTACTGGTTCGAGGACGGTGGCTATCGGCTCCGCTGCATCGACGAGGGATTTCTGCAGGCGTCCAACTGCCAGGACGTCAAATTCGCCGTCATGTGGTGCAATCACGATCCGATCTTCGTTCATCCGGCCAGCAGCCTTTATCCCTGCCCATCGCTTCTTTCGGGTGACCTGAGCCTGGGCGCCCTGTTCCGCGGCACCAATTACTGTATCGAGCACTACCTGGGTCGGCCCAATTATCTGCGTGACAGCCGGGGCCGGCTCTATTTCTGCTTCTATCTGCCAGACAAGCTGATCAAGAATCTAGGCGGTCCGGAGGGATTGAAGTGCTTCGTCCGCGATTTCCGGCGCCGAGTCCGGGAAGCAGGCTTGGGTGACCTGGATCTCAGCGCCATCCTGGAAAACGTGCCAGGCTACCGCACCGATCCGGCGGCTGCCGATGCGCTGGCCCGGGAAATCGGGTTTGATTCCTTCACCACGCATGCCCGCGTTAAAGACGAGTCGCTGCCGTTTCCCCATTGCGATTACGAAAAGTGCATCGCCGGCGACATCGCCAATTTCGCGATTAAAACCAGCCAAACCTCGCTGCCTTACAACATCAACATTTCTTCCGGCTTCGACAGCAGCCCGCGCACCGTGCAGTCCGATATCTACGGGCCATATGGCTGCATGTACGGCCGGATCATCAACAACAACACGCCGGAACTGTTTGAAAAATGCTGCCGGGCAGCCAGGGATTTTGCGGCCAGCGGCCGGATGACCGGCGAGTACATCACGATCTATTCCTGGAATGAATGGACCGAAGGCGGTTACCTGGAACCGGACACCGAATATGGCTATGGTTTCCTGGAAGCGATCGAACGGGTTTTCAAGGCGCCAGGGTCTTGCCGCCATCAATGATGATGTTCTGACCGGTGATGAAAGCGGCTTCCTCCGAAGCCAGAAACAAGATCAAGCTGGCGACTTCATCGGCCTGACCGGCACGCCCGAGAAAAGTGGTGCGGACCAAATCCCGCATGATATCGGGCCGGCCGGCCATGACGCCCTCAGTCGCAATCGCCCCCGGCGACAGGCAATTGACGTTGATGCCATAACTGCCGTAGGCTTTAGCCAGGGACTTGGTCATGGCGATGATGCCGCCTTTGGCCGCGGCATATTCAATACCGCCGCCGGCGCCGATGACACCGGCTATCGAGGCCAGATTGATGATCTTGCCGCTGCGCCGGTCCATCATCTGGTTGATGACGGCACGGGTGCAGATCATGGCGCCGACCAGATTGACATCGATAATCCAATTCCACAGATCCAGGCCGGATTCGTGGAAGGGCTTCGATTTCAAACGCGCAGCACCGCCCGCGTTATTGACCAGGATATCGATCCGGCCATATTGGTCCGTCATGTCGGCTACCATGCGGCTGACCTGCTCGCTATTGCGCACATCAACCTCGGCAGCCATGGCCTGGCCGCCGGCGGCGCAAATCCCGTCCGCCACCTGGCTGGCCAATTCGCCGTTAATGTCGCAAATTCCGACCGCTGCGCCCTCGGCGGCCAGGCGGAGAGCGGTTGCTTTGCCGATCCCGCTGGCTGCCCCGGTGATCAAGGCTGTTTTGTTTGCTAATCGCATGAATTGCTCCTCGCTTTTTATAGAGTCAGTAAATTGTGATCGATTCCAGCGGATCGGGCCGGGTGACGCGCCAGTCGACATTTTGCAGCACGGTTCGCATGGAACGCAGCAGCGGCTGGTCCGGATTGGTGCCCGGCTTATAGCTTTGATTGCAGAAGATCAGTGATGAGCCAAGCATCGGGCTGGCGACCCGGAAGACTTTGGCGTGTTGGCCATGACATTGATATTGGTATGGAATGGACATGACTTTCTTCAATGCGATGGCCGTTCGGAAAGCTTCCGCCAAATCATCCTCATTCAGGCAGATGGTGACGATCTTGATGATATCCGGGCCGCGGGCAGCCATTTCCAGCGCCATAGGCACAACCGCTTCGGCGCGCATGACGGTCCGGGTATGAACTGACAGCAGGACTTCGGCGCCCATGCTGTGAATCTGCCCGATCAAAGCTTTCTGCCGGGCAACCGCTGCCGGATTCGTCGTTAATTCGAGCGGTGACGCATCGCGATTCAAGGAGTAGGCATTCGTCTCCGCCTGGCTCATCAGCGGCCGGGCATCAAAGAAATCGCCCATCAAGTCGATGCCGGCAGCGCCGGCTTCCAGACCGGTCAACATTTCAGTCAACCGCTCCTCGTCGGTCATGGTCGCGTCCGAACGGTAATTAAGCAGTAGAAC
>JAEXPB010000125.1 GCA_023438965.1 Bacillota bacterium
CCGGTTGGCGCCGTCCTGCCGGATCTGGCTGAACAGATTGTCCGAGTATTTGCCGGTCTGGCGGTTGCGGATCTCGATGGTTCGACCGGCCTGCAGGCTGGCCAGGCTCCTTTCCCGGTTAAAGTGCACGCAGATGCAGCCGCGGGCCCAGGCAGCCGCCTCGTCGGAAGGCCGGGCGTCGACCAGGGACGGGATCTCGCCGGCGAAGATCACCTGGCCGCCGGCTGCCTGGAATTGCTGCAGCCGCTCCAGGGTGCTGCGGCGGATCGTCAGCAGGCTGGGCACGACGATCGTTTCGTAAGCCATATGGCCGACTTGCAGCGGATAACCGGCTGTCGGGCATTCTTCCGGCAGCAGCGATTCCGAGATCAGGTCAAAGTCGATCGTGCCATTGAGCAGCCAGCGGGTCAGGTTCTCATAATTCTCATCCATCTGGTCCCGAGCAGTCTGGGTCTGGGCATTCGGTCCGAAGAGCAGCCAATAGGATTCGATCGGGAAAATCACACCCACTTTGGCCACCGCCTGGCCGCGGGTCAGCACAGTGTTCACCCGGGCGAAATGGTCTTCGATGAACGGGTATTTCAGGTACCAGGGGGATTGGTAGCTGATCGCAGCCGGCCAGTCGCGCTTGGCTTCGCCTTCCATGGACATGAAAGCCAGGTGCGGCACCCGGACCGTCACACCCAGTGCGGCCTGCCAGTCGCCTTGCAGCTTGTGGCCCTTGAAGTCGAAGTCCCAATGTGTCACACCGTACATTTCACTCAGGACGCCCTCCCGGCCATACTGGCGGGCGACGCTCGCCGCCTGCTTGGCGGTGGTCAGCTCCTTCTGGTCGGCCAGGATGTCGATGCCCGGAATCTGGTGCCCGCGGTAGAGACGCATGGTCTCGCCGCCCAGCGCCAGCGTCTGGCTGTACAGTGTGCGTTCCGACAGGTAATGGCCGGTAAAGGCGATATTGTGGCGGCCGCACCAGGCGCCGATCGTGTCGCTGAAGGCTGCGGCAAAGCGTTCCGCCAGGTGGTCGCGGAATTGATAGCGATGCACGGACAGCCGGCCGTCCGGCAATTCCCACAGGATCTCGGGCAGCACATCCAGCAGGCGGGTTCCGTATTGACGGGCATAAGACTCGTCCAGGTCGTCGGTGAAGGGCAGCGTTGCATCCTGGTCGCTGTCCGGCGACGGCAGCGTGAAATTGCCCTTCATGTGCGGCTCGTCGGTAAAAATGGCCGGCACCGAACCGCCGAAATCCGGTCCGACAATTGCCCGGTAGCGTTCGTAGGTCACTTCAATGAATCGCTCGACTGCGCGCCGGTTGAGCACATCGAGGTAGGTCTGGTCGTTGAACCACGGACTCTCGGCCATCAGTCGGACATAGGCGTGCCAGACCTTGCCGTCGGCCGGCCGTTCGGCCGGATCGATCCGCCGGTAGGCGGCCAGGCAGCCGTCGGCCAGCACGACCTGGTAGGAAGCCAGATAATAACCGGCCGGCTTCTGTCCGGCCTGGATGAGTGCCTCGAATTGTTCGGCGCCGACGGCGAACTGCGGCTGCCGGGTCCGGGTCAGCAGGACATGCCGGGAACGGAAATGCAGATCCCGCGTGACCAGGCCGCCGGCGGCACCGGACGGATAGCGGTCTTCATCATAAAGCCAGCTGGTCATCTGCCGTTGCTTCATCAGCTCGTTGGACTCCCGGATATAAGCCATGAATTCGTCGCCGAGATAGGGGGTGTCCAGGCCGGTCCGGGCATGCAGGATCGCCCCGCCGAAACCCATCCGGTCGAACATGTCGATCTGGTCGCGAATCAATTCGCTGGTGATCTTGCAGTTCCAGGACCAGAAAGGCGCGCCGCGGTATTCCTTGCCCGGATGGCGGAACAATTCCGGGCTGAGCTGGGTTTCCTGGCTGCGCGGGTAGAGCATGGCAGTGTCCTCCTGATGGCATGATCCGTTATTAGGATCATATGTAGGATGTTGCTCCTATATTCAAGCATTATAGCATGTCAAATTCCCGCGCGGAAGCCCTGCCGGCATCACTGTCTTGCTTGATGCTCCACGCAGCCCGTGATTTGACTATTTCCAGATTCGTACTACACTGAAGCTATAGGCTTCCGCCTTGATTTCAACTCATTTCAATTTGGGAGGTGTCCTTATGACCAAACTCAGTGAAATTGAAGGAATCGGCAGCGCGTTCATGACGAAACTGACGGAAAAAGGCGTATCTTCGGTCGAAGCTTTACTTGAGGCTTGTGCCACGAAAGAAGGGCGTGCCGATCTGGCCGCCCGGACTGACATTTCGGAGAAACTGATCCTGAAATGGGCCAATCATGCCGATCTGGCCCGCATCAAGGGCATCGGCGGCGAGTACGCCGAAATCCTCGAAGCCGCCGGCGTCGATACGGTGCCGGAACTGGCCCAGCGCAAAGCCGAGAATCTGCTAGCCAAATTGACCGAAGTCAATGAAGCCAAAAAGCTGGTCCGGCGGCTGCCGGTCCTCAAGCAGCTCGAGGATTGGATCGAGCAAGCCAAAGCCTTACCGCGGGTGCTGAAATACTGATTTCAATCTTGTCGTCATTCGAGAAAAACGGCGCTCCCTTCAGTCACTCAAGACTTGGGGAGCGCCGTTTTCTTGATTCCGCTTAACTCATACGATATGGCAGTCATAAAAGGCCGGACCGGCCGCTTCGCTCAGTCCTTCAGGAAAATCTCCACCACCGGCACCAGGACCTTCGGCTGTTGAATCGGCAGCTCGATCGCCACTTTGCCGTCTTTTTCTTTCCAGAAGATCTCGCTGCCGTCGTTCAGCAGCTGGCAATAGTCGATCTTATCGGCCAGCCCTTCGAGGAAGAGGGTCTTGAACGGCCAGGCGTAAATGTGCAGGTAAAGACGGTTGCCGTTCTGCGTGTAGCGGCAGTCCGGCGGCGCCGGGAATTCCGACTGTGTGCAGCCGTAGATCGAGCGGCCGTGCAGGCGCATCCACTCGCCCATGGCCGCCAGGGCGTCCTTGGCGCGGGAGTCAAATTCGCCGCGGGCGGTCGGTCCGACATTGAGCAGCAGGTTGCCGCCGCAGGAAACGGTGTTGACCAGCATGCGGATCAGCATCTCGGGCGATTTCCAGGATGTTTCGTCGCGGTGGTAGCCCCAGGAGCCGCTGAAGGTCTGGCAGGCTTCCCAGACCACCCGTTCGCCGGTCTGCTCATGGCGCACCCATTCCAGCGGCTGCCACTGCTCCGGTGTCCAGAGGTCCTGCTCCAGATCGGTCCGGTTGTCGATGATGATGCCGGGCCGGATGGCCCGGGCGGTGGCGATCAGCTGCTCAGCCTCCCAGTCTTCCTTCGACTTGCCTTTCATCCAGGCCTTGTCGCCGATACCATTGTGCTTGCCGTAGGAAAAGTCAAACCACAAGACGTCGATTTCGCCGTAATTGGTCAGCAATTCCGTTACCTGGTCGCGCATGTACTGGGCATACTTGCGGACATCGCGGCCCTGGTTCTGCTCGAAGGCGTCCGGATCGTCACGGCGCGGGTGCAGGGTGTCGATCGGGAAGTCTGGGTGATGCCAGTCGATCAGCGAATAATAAAGTCCGACGCGGATGCCGGCCGAACGGAAGGCTTCGGCATATTCCTTGACCAGGTCGCGGCCGAACGGCGTGTTGGTGATCTTGTAATCGGTATATTGGGAGTCCCAGTTGCAGAAACCCTCATGATGCTTGGCGGTCAGGACGACATACTTCATGCCGGCGTTCTTCGCATCGGCCGCCCACTGACGGGCGTCAAAGAGGTCCGGATTGAAATATTGAAAATACTTGGCATACTTTTCTTCGGTGATCTTCTCCCGGTTCTTGATCCATTCATGGCGGGCCGGCATGGCATATAGCCCGAAATGAATGAACATGCCGAAACGGTCGCGGACGAACCAGGCTGTATCGCCCGGCGTTTTCCTGGTCGGATAAGTTGCGCTCATAGTGAACCTCCATCATGTTCAGTTGATCAGGCGCGGACACGCCTGCCGTACAGGTTCAGTATAGAACGTCGGAAATGACGGGACAATTGAATCTTTCCCCGATTTATTTGGATCTTTCTGACAATTCCGGCCGCCGGCGCCGGACCGGCGGTCAGTGGAAATGGTTCCGCCACTGCTGGCGGCGGCGGAAATTGACAATCTGGTTGCGGACATCCGGCCAGAAAAACAAGGCGATATTGGCCAGGGAGACCAGCAGGGCGATCCGCGCCGGCCAGCTGGAAACGATCAGCATGAACGCGAAGTAAGCCGCGTTGAGGTAGCCCAGCCATTTGACCTTGACCGGCAGGATGAAGAACAGCAGCAACTCCATATTTGGGAACAGGATCGCAAAAGCGAAGAACAGGGACATGTTCAGGAAGAAATTCGTGGCATACCCGGTGATCAGGCCGGCGATGATCGTCCCGATGATCCCGATCAGGTAGAACAGGTTGAACCGGGCAGTGCCCCATTCGCGCTCCAGCGACTCGCCGATCATCCAGTAGAAGTACAAGGTGAAGATGATGAAAATCGGGCTGTTGTCGACCGGGATGAAAATGAAGGAGAGGATCCGCCAGACCTGGCCTTGCAGGATGGCTGCCCGGCTGAAGGCGAGCAGCCCGCTGAGCAGGCCGTTGAAGATGAAATCGAGGACAAAGACAGCACCCATGCAGATCACGATATACTTCATCAGGCTGGGAATCGCCAGGCGTCTCATTCGATTGGCTATTCTATCGATCCATCTTTGCATGGACTATCTCCCCCATCCGGCCGGTTCGGCAAGGTTTATGGCAATTGGTATTATTTTACCACAAATGGGCCGACTATGCGCCTATCAATGGTCGTTGACACGGTTGCCATAAATTTTACGATATTGCGTCGTCGAAATGCCTTCGATTTTCTTAAATTTCCGGATATAATTGGCTTCATCAACGTAGCCGACCTTCTCGAGTACATCCCGGATGCTCAAATTGGGCTGAGCCAATAATTCTTTCGATCTTTTAAACCGGAACTGATCGATGTACTGCATGAGCGGAATGCCGCAGCAGTTTTTGAAATACCTTGTCAAATAGGATGGATTCAGATCAAACTGATCGGCGATCATTGTCAGGTTAAGATTTTTATCATTGGAGTGGTGCTCGATGAAGGCCATGATTTGATTGTACAGATTCTTGTCGGCCGGGCTGGAATCCAGGCTCTGTATTTTACGTGCCAGCTCCGAACAGAAGTAAATGAGCGTGCTGATTGTCTCGGCAGCGGTCTCAAAACGGTTCTCGTACAATAAATCGAGCTTATTGCTGAAGGATTCGCTGAGATCCGGCATGGAGTCGCGAACAAGCAGGTTGACTCTGGACAAAATGATAAAATAAAGATTGTTGAACACATCGATCTGCATTTTGCTGGTTGCATCGGTAAAGATCTTGCCTACCATCGGCTGAATATCGGCGGTGCTCCCGACTTGAATGACTTTGATCAGGTTGTCGATTGCCTGGCTGTTTTCGGCTGACAAATAGCGGTTTCGCGATTCGAAATTCTGAACGAGATCCGATGTAATGATCGTATCACTGCCAATGAAGAAGCGGAATCTCGCATATTTGGCGCTCTCCCGGTAGGACCGGCCAAGTTCCGCGATATCACCGACCGCGTTGCCGATTGAGCAAGTGATCGTCAGTTTAAAATTATCCTGCACTGTTTTCCGGAGTTGCTGGCAGGCTACAAAAGCCGATAGTTCAACATTTTCGGAAACCTTGCCCCGAACAATGGCGACCATGCTGTCGATGCCCTCAGCATCCAGTGCATATGCCCTGTCGATATTCTGGCTGTCACTTTCCAGCGTATCGCAAATGGATTTCTTGATGGCCATTAATTCCTTGGCCGAATATTTATTCGCCAGGTTCATATACTGATCGATCATGATCATGACGGTGCAGTATTCGCAGCCGCTGATAGCAAAGTCGTGCCAGAAATGAGCGGCGAACTCGGAATCGGCCGGCGGGCAGTTCTGATAGAGTACCGCATTGATCAGGTGATTGCGGACCAGCAGATTCTCTTCCAGCATTTCCACTTTCAGCCGGTCGCGTTCTTCCCGCAGCCGCTCAAAGTTCTGGTCCAGGAATTCGAGCTCATTAATTTTCCCACTAGTGCTTGGTGAATTTGCTGATTTGAATTTGCTGAGCAGAAGTTGAATCGGCAGATAATTTTGACGGGCCAAAATATAAGAGAGAAAGATGCCAATGGCAAAGACCATGAAT
Organism: Bacillota bacterium; assembly: GCA_023438965.1. Lineage (GTDB taxonomy): Bacteria > Bacillota > Clostridia > Saccharofermentanales > UBA5734 > UBA8949. The sequence continues at coordinate 6,249 of JAEXPB010000125.1, forward strand.
TGCAGACCCAGCGAGGCATAAATAGAATTAGCCAGCGGCTGGTAGAAGCGCGTTTTATCAACCGACAGATAAATGGTTAATCTTTGGTTTTCAATCATACTGGTCAAAACGATCTGATCATCCAGATTATCCGTCTCGAACTGGCCGTCCGGCCCGGAATAAACGGCCTGACGGCCACGATAAGCCAGAATCTGATTCTGTTGATCCACAACGGTAATATTAATCTCTGCTGCGATGTAATCAGGTATAAATGTCGCCTGGTCAACTTGAAAAAGTAAAACACCCGGTGAGGATATGAAATTGACCGGTAAAGGAATCAGATAAATCAGCTGCTGACCAGCATCGGAAAGTGGGACGAAGACCGGGTCGGTCAAGGTTTCAATCTGCTGCCGAAGCTGGTTGGGATCAAGCAGGCCCTGGCCAATAACCGTACAGTACTCCGCGATCGAAAACCGGCCGTCATTGGAATACAAGGTGTAGTTGATATCTGTATAGGGCGAATTCCGATAGATAATGCTGGCCGATGACAGTAAGGTAAACGGGCGCTTGACATTGCCCAGTTCCTTGACGATATTGCCTGGCGTATTGCTGTTCTTCATGATGTTATAGGATGTAAAATCACTGTCACTGGCGATAATGACCGCCAGACTTTTCATGTCGTTGATATTGGCATTGGCATAGGCCGTAATTTGTTGCAGGCTCGACGCATAGGATGCCTGCAAGGTCTTGGTAACATTGTTAAAGATCAAGTAGACGTTGACTGCAAGAAAAATCAAAACAAAGACCAGCGACAATAAGAAAAAAGAGCGGAAGTATTTGGCGAATATTTTGGACTGAGCAGGGCTCATGGGCTGGATGGCCTCCTCACTTTGGATCTGGGCAGCCAATATGATCAGGGGGCAGGGACAAGACGGTCATCAAATGCAAGGCCAGTATAGCAT
>JAEXPB010000177.1 GCA_023438965.1 Bacillota bacterium
CCGCCGGCCAGATTGTATTTCGTCAGGTCGTTATTGGTGTAGATCTGGTCGGCGGTGTTTTTCAAGGAAGTCATTTCCTTTTCCAGCTCCTGGCTGGCCTGGGTGAACTGGTTGCGGACCGTAGCCGCGACGTTTTCGCGCAGCGCGGTGACGGCATTGGCGAAAACAAAGTTCAGCACGACAAAAACCAGTACCAGAAGGACCAGGTAAGACAGCACATAATTGTAAAAGATCCTGCTTTTGAACATACGACGCCGGTTATCCCCTGTTCTTCCTGCGTATTGGCAGCAAGTCTTTCTCTAGTATAGCACAGGCCGCGGGCAGGATTTTCGGTCTCCTGCCCGCGGTCTGCTGACTGATTTCTTGAAAACACCTTACTTCATGCTGGCGGTGTATTTGTCATAATACTTCTGGTAAATGGTGACGACCTTGTCGACGCCGATGCTCTTCAGTTCCTGGGTATAGGCGCTCCACTTGGCGTTGATGTCATCTTCGCCGGTGATGAAACGGGCGCGAGCCTGCTTGACATAGTTGGTGGCGTCGGTGATGACCGTTGATACGGCGTCGTTGTCTTCTTTCGAAAGGCTAAGCGACGGGAAGGCGGCGACGAAGTAGGGCGCGTCGATCCGGTCGGTCATCTCGTTCAGCCAGAGGGCGTTCTTGGTGCCCTGGCCATTCTGGAAGTCGACCCGGTACCAGGACGGCAGGGCCTGGACGGCGGTGACGAAAGCGCGCCAGGTCTGGTCGTTGTCATAGCCGGACGGCACTTTCCAGACCCACTTGCCGGCTGCCTTGTCGGTGTATTCCCAGCTGTAGCCTTCTTCGCCGTTGCGGTTCAGCTTCGAGCCTTCTTCGGTAAAGCAATAGTCGAGCAGGCGGATGATCGCTTCCGGATACTTCGAGGTGCCGCTGATCGCGGACCGGCCGATGATGATTCCGGCGCTGGAAGATACGATCTGCTTGCTGCTGCGTGCGGAGGTCAGGGCGTCGAACTGGGTGTAATCATAACCGATGGTGGCGCCGCAGGTGATGTAGGAGGCGCCGCTGGCGAAGCAGCCGAGCGTGCCGGCGGTACCCTTGGCGGTCATCTGGTCGTTGGTCTGGACGAAGAAATCGTTGTCCAGGAGTTTCTCGGCATACAGTTTATGCAGGTAGGTCAGGTAGTCCTTGTAGCCGTCGGAGGTGTTGACGCAGAAGACCTTGCCGCTGTTGTCGGCCGCCAGCTGGTAGCCGCCGTCGGTGCCGACCTGGGTGACCAGGCCGAGGGCGTTCAGGATCAGGCCGTCGATGGTGATGCCGCCCTGGCCGGACAGCGGGATTTCGTCGCTTTTGCCGTTGCCGTTGGCGTCGTTGCCCTTGAAGGCCACGAGGACTTTATAAAGATCATCGAGGGTCTTCGGCACATCCAGGCCGACTTTTTTCAGCCAGGTGGTGCTGATCCAATAGCGCTGGTGCAGGTCGCGCGGCACCTGGTTGATCAGGGGCAGCGTGTAGATCTTGCCGTCGCTGGCCGTGCTCATCGCCTTGGCGATCGGGACTTTTTTGAACGCGTCCTGGATATTGGGGGCGTACTGGTCGATCAGGCCGCCCAGGGCCAGCAGCTGGCCGCTGCTGCCGTACTGGGTCTGCAGGGTCATGTCGAAGCCGGCGCCGATGAAGAGGTCCGGCAGGTTTCCGGAGGCGAATATCAGCGATTTTTGCTGGGTCCAGGCATCGTTGGTGTATTCATCGAAGGTGAATTCGATGCCGGTGATCTTGGTCAGGTTCGTGAAAAGATTCATGCCCTTGAAGGTCGGTGATGATCCGAGCGGGCCGGCGACCTTGATCGTGATCGCCTTGGTGACGATCGGGTAGCCGGTGGCGTTGAAGTTGTCGATCTTTTTGACGGTCGTGGTGGCCGCGGCGGTCGTCCCGGCGGCAGCGGCGGTCGTTCCGGCGGCGGTAGTGCCGGCGCCCGGGGCGCAGGCGGCCAGCGCCAGGATCATCAGGGCAGCCAGCAGGACTGCCAGACAGCGGGTCATTTGGTTCTTTTTCACAATGGGTTCCTCCTTCTCGTTGTTGCCAGATTATACTGTGCGGTTTGGGAAATCAACCTTTGATCGCGCCGATCATCACTCCTTTGACGAAGTATTTTTGCATGTAGACATAGAGGGCCATCATCGGGATGACCGATACGACGATCGAGGTGTACTTGATCATCTCGGAGATCCGGGCCAGGGCGGCCGCGCCTTCCAGCAGCTCGGAGCTCTGCATGGCCATCTCGGCGGCCACGCGGCTCTGGATCAGGATTTCTTTCAAGATCAGCTGCAGCGGCCAGATTTCGCGGTCCTTCAGGTAGATCATCGCGCCGAAATATTCATTCCAGTGACCGACGCCGAAGAACATGGCCATCACCGCCTGGATCGGCTTCGACAGGGGCAGGATGATCCGGCCGAAGAGCTTGTAGTTGGTGCAGCCGTCGATCCGGCCGGCTTCCTGCAGTTCATAGGGGATCGAGGTGGCGAAGAAGGTACGCGAAACGACGACGTTGTAGGCGGAGGTTGCGCCGCCGACGATCATCATCCAGCGGTTGTTGATTAGTCCGATGTCGCGGACGACCAGATAGGTTGGGACCAGGCCGCCGCTGAAGAACATTGTGATCACAAAGAGGGTCATGATCAGGCTGCGGCCGACGAAATCCTTGCGCGACAGGGCGTAGGCGCAGGGGATGGTGACCAGCAGGTTGAAAAAGGTCCCGAAAACAGTGTAGTAAATCGTGTTGGCGTAGCCGCGCCAAATCTCGCTGTAACGGAACAGGCGCTCGAAGCCCTCCAGGGTGGCGCCTTTCGGCAACAGCCACATTTCGCCGGACGCGACCCGCAGCGGGTCGCTGAACGAAGCGCTCAGGATGTAGACCAGCGGATAGGCGATCAGGACCAGGACAAGGGACATCAGCAGGTAATTGCCGGCGTCGAAGGCCAGGTCGGCCAGGTTCTGGTTGCGCTGGCGGCTGCGGTTGCGGCCGTGGTCGCTGCAGCGGCCGGATCTGCTCGGGTTGTTCATTGGTTGCACGGGCTGCTTCATCAGGATACGGTCTCCTTTTTCACCACAGGCTGGTTTCGTTGACTTTCTTGGCGAACTGGTTGACCAGCAGCAGCAAGATGCAGTTGATCACCGAGTTCAGCAGGTCGACGGCGGCCGAAAAACTGAAATTCGCCTGGACCAGGCCGACTTTGTAGACATAGGTGGAAATGACTTCCGATGCGCCGAGATTGGTGGCGTTCTGCAGCAAAAATACTTTTTCGTAACCGACGGACATCAAGGAGCCGAAGCGCATGATCAGCAGGATGACGATCGTCGGCACCAGCACCGGGAAATTGATGTAGCGGATGCGCTGCAGCTTGTTGGCGCCGTCGATGCGGGCGGCTTCGAGCAACTCGGCGTCGACGCCGGCCAGCGCGGCGAAGTAGATGATCGAGCTCCAGCCGGTTTCCTGCCAGATGCCGGACAGGATATAGATCCATTTGAACGCGGCCGGGCTCTGCAGGTAATTGGCCGGCGGCAGTCCCAGCGCCGTGCTGAGGTGGCTGAAAACGCCGCTGGTCGGGTTCAGGAACAGCACCAGCATGCCGCACAGCACGACCAGCGAGATGAAATGGGGGGCGAAAGAGACGGTCTGGATGAATTTCTTGAGCCGGACCTGGGTGATCTCGTTCAGCAGCAAGGCGAAGATGATCGGCACCGGGAAGCCGACGAGCAGGCTCAGGGCGGTGATGACCAGCGTATTCTGAACGACAATGCCGAACCAGTACGAGTTGAAGAAGCGAATGAAATGCTTGAGGCCGACCCAAGGGCTCGCCCAGATGCCCTGGGCGCCGTTGAAATCCCGGAAAGCGATCTGCACGCCGTACATCGGCAGGTACTTGAGCACGATCAGGTAGATGACCGGCAGCAGGACGAAGGTGTAGAGCTGCCAGTTGGCGAACACGCGCTTGCGCAGCCACTTGACGCCGCTGCTGCCGGCTTCGGCCAGCCCGATGGTTCCGGTTTGCTTTTGCTCGGTGTCCATCATC
>JAEXPB010000501.1 GCA_023438965.1 Bacillota bacterium
GATCGACGCATTCGAATTGGTTTGGCGGCCGGGCGATCAGCCGGTGCCGCATATTTTCTGGGATTCGGACGTCGCCAAATGGGTGGAAGCCGCCAGCTATTCGCTGGCCGACCAACCGGATGCCGCCCTGGATGCGCTGCTGGACGAGGTGGTGGCCTTGATCGCCGCTTCGCAGCAACCGGACGGTTACCTGAACTCGCATTTCACGGCGGTGGAGCCGGACAAGCGCTTCACCAACCTGCGCGACTGCCATGAGCTTTATTGCGCCGGTCACCTGATTGAAGCCGGGGTGGCCCATTTCCAGGCGACCGGCAAGCGGACGCTGCTCGATGCCGTCAGCCGCTACGCCGACTACATCGGTACGGTCTTCGGCCGCGGCGAGGGTCAGTTGCGCGGCTACTGCGGCCACGAAGAAATCGAGCTGGCCCTGGTCAAGCTTTATCAGGTGACCGGCCGGCGGCAGTATCTGGAGCTGGCCAGCTATTTCGTCGAGGAACGCGGCCGGGAACCGCACTATTTCTCCCTGGAAGCGGCAAAGCGCGGTGAAACAGGCAAGCCTTGGTTCCGGGACTACAGCTACGCGCAGGCGCACCGGCTTGTGCGGGAGCAGGATCAGGTCACCGGTCATGCTGTTCGCGCGATGTATCTGTATACCGCCATGGCCGACCTGGCGCGCGAGCTGGACGACCCGACCTTGTTCACTGCCTGCGAGCGGCTCTGGGATCACTTGTGCGCCAGACAGATCTATCTGACCGGCGGTATCGGTGCCTCCCGCAGCAACGAAGGCTTCCTGGACGAATATGATCTGCCCGACGCCTCAGCCTATTGTGAGACCTGTGCCGGCATCGGCCTGGTTTTCTGGGCCAGCCGCCTGCTGCAAGTCCGCTGCGACCGCAAATTCGCCGATATCATGGAAAGGGCGCTGTATAACAACATCCTCGCCGGCGCATCCCTCGACGGGCGTCAATTCTTCTACGACAATCCGCTGGCCACATACGGCTCGCACAAGAACCGGCAGGGCCAGATCACCGCGGCGATCAATTACTATCAGCGCAGCGACTGGTTCGACTGCGCCTGCTGCCCGCCGAACTATGCCCGGCTGATCAGCTCACTCGGCGGCTATCTCTATACGGTCGGCGACCGGTGCATCAACGTGCACCTGTATGCCGGCGGATCCGCCCAAATCCAGCTGGACAGCCAGACCGTGCGGCTGGAGCAGCGGACCGCTTACCCCTGGTCCGGGCGGATCAGCATCGCGGTCACACCGGAAAAGGCTGCCGTCTTCACGCTCAATCTCCGCATCCCCGGCTGGTGCGAAAACTATCAGGTTCAACTGAACAGCCAGGCCTGGCCGGACGGTATTGCGCCGACGGACCCGGCCGCGCTGGTCAACGGCTACCTGCCGATCCGCCGGCTCTGGCAGCCAGGCGACGAACTGGTCCTCGATCTGGCCATGCCGGCCCGCCGGATTTACGCTCATCCGGATCTCCGTTACCATAACAATTGTACGGCCATCCAGCGCGGTCCGATCGTCTACTGTGCCGAGCAAGCCGACAATGCCGCACCGGTTCGCCGGATCTACCTGCCGGCTGGCAGCGAGCTGCACGACGAATACTGCCCCGGTTTGCTGGGCGGCGTCGTCATGGTCACCGCTGACGCGCTGGCGGCCGGGCCGGCTGCCGATGCGCCGCTCTATGGCGGCCGTCCGGCCTTCGAACCCTGCGTGTTGAAGCTGATCCCCTATTATGCCTGGAATAACCGCGAACCGGGCGAAATGCGGGTCTGGCTGCCGGAGGCCGTTCAGGGTCAAGCCTGACAGTGCCGGCGAAAGGCCTCCCTGGCCGCTGTCTCATGACTGGCGGGTGTCAGGCAGATCAGAAAATCTCCGGCCTGGATGATTGAATCGCCGCGGGGAATCAGGTCGCGGCCGCCGCGGCGGATGGCGATCAGCAAGCAGCAGCGTGGAATATCCAGCATCCGGACCGGTTGATTCTCGATCGGCGCGCCATGATGGACAACCGTTTCGATGGTCACTTGTCCGGCTTCGCTCTGATCCGGGTTTTCGCCAGCCAGACCAACCTGGCCGGCGGGTACCTGGCTGTCCGGGCGCGTCGGTTGACGGTCGGTGCCGCTGATGACCCGGCGGTCGCGCAGCTGGTTTTCCAGCAAGGCTTCGTAAATCGGCAGGCTTTTCAGCAGATTGGCGACGATGAAGGCCAGCGCCGATACCAGGGACAGGGACAGCAGATGGGAGAATGATCCGGTCATCTCGACCAGCAGGATGACGCCGGTCATCGGCGCCCGGACGATCGCCGTGAAATAGCCGGCCATGGCCAGGATCAGGAAATTGCTGAACAGCGCTGCATCGACGCCGAGGTAGTTGATCGCCACCAGGCCAAAAATCGCTCCGATCGTGGCGCCGAGGACCAGAAGCGGGAAAAAGATGCCGCCCGGCGAACCGGAGCCAAAGCTGATCATTGAAAAAAGGAACTTGACCGCCAGCAAGAGCAGCAGGAAGGGCAGTCCGGCAGCCAGATCCAGTTCCTCGATCATCCGGTGGCCGCCGCCCAGGAC
>JAEXPB010000339.1 GCA_023438965.1 Bacillota bacterium
GCCATCTGCCGGTTGATCTGTTCGGTCGTGATCTCCTCGAACGGCCGCTGGTCGACGATGCCGGCATTGTTGACCAGGGTGTACACCGGGCCGATTTCGGCGGTGATCCGGTCAAAAAGCGCCAGTACCGCGTCGCGGTCGGTGATGTCGAGCACGAAACCGGCGGCGCCCAGCCGCTCCGCTTCTATAAGCACAGCGGGGTTGATGTCGATCATGACGACCTTCGCGCCGTCGCCGGTAAATTTCTCGGCGATGCCCAGGCCGATGCTGCGGGCCGCGCCGGTCACGACGCAGACTTTTCCCTGTAGACTGTTCAACATGTGATACCTCCTGAAATTATACGAAAATATATGCCTATGCACAGCCGCAAGAGCTATGCGCATATTCATGACAGTCGACTTTCCGCTTGGACTCGATTGCTGTATGTGGTATGAAAATATTGCTCGCGACATATTCTGTAACAATTGTCGAATTCAGTATAGCAAGCCACCCAGGTGCTGTCAATTGAATTGGATGTGAAAAAATAGCATCTGACAGGAAGTTTTTACATTGACCGCCCGGCAATCGGCCGCTAAGATGAAAACGAGTCATGAGTCTGCTATCAGGCTGATATCCGGTTGACGAGAGAGAAATGGAGATTCCAATTATGCCCATAAATTATGATCTGATTATCATCGGCGGCGGGTCGGCCGAGCCTTTTCTGGATTGAGATCACCATGCTCCAGATCGATATAAAAGTCGAACTTCCCTTCATAACCCGGGGCACCTGCGCTACAGCCAGTTCCAGGATCATGCCAGCATAAATTTTCTCACATTTAGTCATTTTTACTTTTATTTGCTGTAAACCATCCATATGTGTTCTCCTATTCTATGTCTTAAGAAATTCAATCTCAGCAGGGGTCAAGGTCACATCAGCCAAGGCCATGCTTTGCTCTAGATGGGCCATCGTTGTCGTGCTGAATAGGGCTATAGTCGGAACAGGATTGCTGGTTAGATAGGACAGGACGATGGCCGCTGGCGGCAGGTCCCTTTGGGCGCATAATTCCCGCAACCGATGCAGCCGCCGGATGTTGACCGGATCGGCATCGATTTCTTCATCAGGTGTAGCGAAATACTTGTAGAAAAATCCGTAAGCCTGGGCATTATAGGCTACAACGGTCAGGTCGCTGTCCAGATAAGCGGCATAATCGTCATCGGTGACGACGGGGATAGTATAGTCATTGTAAAAATGCGTTTTTTCAGCTTTGAGCGAATAACCGATCTCCGAAAAGACAAAGCCAGCTTGGCCGCTGCGTCTGGCATAGGCGTTGGCGGCGAGAATCCGGTGAATGCTCCAGTTTGAAGCACCCAGGAAACGCACCAACCCCTGGCGGACATAGTCATTCAAGGTATCGATAATCGACTCGACCGGCCGGGAAGGGTCATCGCGGTGCAGGATATAAACGTCTATGGCATCTAGTTTGAGGCTAGTCAAAGAAGAAAATAAATCGGCATCCAGTTCGGTTTTGGCCAGACGCGGCTTCTTCACCGGATCGCCGATCAGATAATGGGCGCCTTTGGTGATGATCTGCACGCGATGCCGCAGGTCCGGCCGGCTGGCCAGCCAGCGTCCGAGCAGCAGTTCGCTGTGCGGGGGATCGTCTTGCCTGGTCCGGCCGTAGACGCTGGCCGTATCGATCACATTGCCGCCTAGTTCGACATATCGGTCCAGCAGAGCTTGGACCTGCACCTCCGGAATCCCATCCCGGCAGCCAAACTGATGGGTGCCCAAAGCTAGGCTGGAGCAGGTCAGCGGCTGTGTCCCGGCTGAGCGCACGATATATTTCATATGTAAACTGTTTAACATAATTCTACCTCCAGAAATTTTACTGGGATTTATTCCTATGCATAGCAGAAGAGGCTACGATGCATATTCACGGCAGCCAGCTTTTCTATCGGACTCGGCTGTGCACTATGATATAATAAAATTACTTACGATTTTTAATACAAATGTCGAGGTCTCTATCTGAAGTCGCCTAGTTACTGTCAATCGAATTGGATGTGAAAAAATAGCATCTGACCGTAAGTTTTTACATTGACCGCCCGGCGATCGGCCGCTAAGATGGAAACGAGTCAAGAGCCTTCTGGCAGGCCGATATCCGGCTCACGAGGGAGAAATGAGGATTCCAACCATGCCTGCAAATTACGACCTGATCATCATCGGCGGCGGGTCGGCCGGCGTCGGCGCCTGCCTTGCTGCCGCTTCCGCCGGTCCGGACCTTCAGGTTTTGCTGGTTGAGCGGGATGAGCAATTGGGCGGCACGTCGACCACCGGCGGCGTGCACAACTGGGAACCTGGTTTCACCTCCGGGCGCTGGCATGCCGAGATCGCCAGCCGGCTGCAGCGCAGCGGCGGCGGTTGTGTCGGGAAGACCAGCCTGTATGTGACGGCTGAACGCCCGCTGGCCTTCTCGGTCCCTTGTACCGACCCCTATGAGAGCACGCAGCGGCGGGCCGGACTGGCAGGCGACGATTACCGCCGCTTCCATTTTGAGCCGCAGGCCTTGTCCGCTGTACTGACGGGCCTGATTGGCGAGCGCCGCAATATCACGCTGCTTGGCGGGACAACCTTTATGGCGGCGACTGTCAAGGACCGGCGAATCAACAGTGTTTGCCTGCAGCAGGGCACGCGGGAGCTGATCTGCACGGCTCCCCTGTTCATCGACGCCACCGCCGATATTGTCCTGACCCGCGTCGCCGGCTGCGGCTGGACCAGCGGCCAGGAAGCGGCAGCGGTTTACGATGAGCCGTCGGCGCCCGAACAACCGGACAGCAGCGTCAACGCGGTCAGCTTGATTTTCCGGGTGACGCCCAAACCGGAGGCTGGCGTCGATCCCATTCCCGCGCCATACGGCCAAATCGACGTCAGCACCTGGATGCAGGCCAATTTCCCGCACAATCGGCCGGTCACCTTTGTGACCCAATATCCGGACGGCGATTACTGCTTCAACA
>JAEXPB010000459.1 GCA_023438965.1 Bacillota bacterium
AAACCGCAAGAACTGCCTAGACTGGACATAAAAAACATATGTCTGATCGTCGCATTTTGGGCATAATAGACAAAGAATGGCACATGGACAGCAAAAATGAATTATTGCCGGGAGCTATCGGGCTGGCCTATATTCATAACAGGTCATCATGCTTCTTGCTAGCGGAAGGGTGATCCGATAAAAACCGACAGTATCGCACCTGAGAGATGGAAAGAGAGGACACATATGAAATCTTTGCTTCGCAGGTCCAATCGCCTGCACCTGGCCTTGATTCTGGTTTTGTCCCTGCTGCTGCTGACCTGTGCCTGCAATTCTACCGCGACGACTGGTTCGACGACGGCCGCGCCGGCAGCCACCACCGGCAGCGGGACGGCTGCCGCCACGACCAAAGCCGGTAACGCCAACGGATTCCCGCTATCCGACAAACTGATCACCATGAAGATGACGATTGCGGCCAATCCGGACTACAATCCCAATTCGAATATGTGGTTTTTCCAGGAAATGAAGAAAAAGACGAATGTCGAATATCAGATCGAGCACGTTTCAACCAACAGCTGGAATGAACGCAAGAACCTGATGTTCGCGGCCAGCGAACTGCCGGATGTCATAGTCGGCGGCCTGACCAACACCGAAATCATCACCTATATGAAGGCCAAGCAGATCCTGCCGATTACCGATCTGGTCAAGGCGAACGCCCCGAATTACCTCAAGGTCCTGGACAAGTTCCCGGACGAAGCGGGCAAACTTTATGATCCGAGCGGCAACATGGTCGGTCTCGCCGGCACGATCACCGGCGGTTTCATGGAAGTGCCGGGCGCCCGCGCTTTCATCAACGAGCAATGGCTCAAGAACCTTGGCCTGAAGATGCCGGAAACCTATGATGATTTCTACAAGGCGATGGTCGCATTCCGGGACAGCGACCCGAACAAGAATGGCCTGAAAGACGAGATCCCGCTGTCCGGCTACTCCGGCTATTCGATTGACCCGTTCGTTGCCGGCCCGCTGGGCATCCCGTTCGGCTGGGGCAGCAAGAGCGAATGGATCGAGCGGAGCGGCAAGATCGTCTATCTGGCAACCGATTCGATTTATAAGGAATACCTGGTTCGCATGAACAAGCTCTTCACCGAGAAATTGCTGGATCAGGAGTATTATACGCAAAATGATGCCCAGATGAAGGCCAAAGGCCAGAAGCTCCAGATCGGCGCTTACACCTACGCGGCTCCCTTCGTGCTGGTGTCCTCCACCGATCCGGCGATTTACGGGCAATTCGCCGCCATTGAGCCGATGACCAGCGAATTTTTCAAGACCAAGGCCTGGTATGGCAACCATATCGGTTCGCCGAATATATTCATAACCTCGGTCAACAAATACCAGAAAGAGACTATCCGCTACTTTGACTATTTCTACTCCGAAGAGGGCGGCCAGATGTTCTATGGTCCGGAGGTCGGCAAGTGGGAAGGACAGGGCGGCGTCAAATGGAATGACAACCACACCAGCTGGAGCGTCCAGGTACCGGACGGTTATGTCGGCATTTTCGCCTGGCTGAGCAAGGTTGTTTCTCCGATCGGCAGCGGCATCCAGGGCAACTGGCAGTACACCGAGTACTGCTCCAAGCAGACCATGACGCCGGAGGACCGGGTGCTGTATGATACGATGAACAAGCATTACACACCGTACATGAAGGCTTCTTTCCCGCCGTCCCTGTTCCTGACCTCGACGGAGGAAGAGGAAGTCAGCCTGATCAAAAATGACCTGGCAACCTATGTCAAGCAAATGGAAGCCAAGTATGTCATGGGCGAAGAACCGCTGAGCTCGTTCGATACCTTCAGCGCCAAGCTCAAGACCATGGGCGTGGAGAAGTTGACGAAAGTCTATCAAGGCGCTTATGACCGTTATCTGGCTTCAAGCAAGAAATAATCACCTGCCTGAATGAGCGGCCTCGAACATGAGCGGCAATGCCGGCTGACTGCCAAGTCGGCCGGCAGCCGTTCGTCAAGGCAACGGCCATGTTTTCCGGCCTGACAAGGAGATTTCCCGATGCAGCAGACCTTACGCAAAACGAACCCGACCTGGGCGGTCATCTGCCGCAATTACCAGATCTATCTCATGCTGGTGCCTTTACTGGTTTTTTTCGCCATCTTCCATTACGGACCGATCTATGGCATCCAGATAGCCTTCAAGGATTACAACACCGGTTTGGGCATCTGGGGCAGTCCCTGGGTGGGGATCAAGCATTTTCTGCGCTTCATTCAGATGAGCCAGTTCCACGCCGCACTTGGCAATACGATGATCATATCTTTTACCGAGCTGATTTTTGGCTTTCCGTTTCCGGTCATCCTGGCGCTGATGCTCAACGAGGTTCGAAACTCCCGGTACAAGAAAACAATCCAGACGGTGACCTACGCGCCGCACTTTATCTCCACCGTCGTCATGTCCTCCATGATCATCCTTTTCCTGTCGCCCAGCACGGGTTTCATCAACAAACTGATCGAGCTGCTCGGCGGCAAGGCGATCAACTTCATGATCAAGCCGGCCTGGTTTGTTCCGGTATATGTCCTGTCCGGCATCTGGCAGCATGCCGGCTGGGGGTCGATCATCTACCTGGCCGCCCTGGCCGGCGTGGAAACCGAGCTGCACGAGGCGGCCGCCATTGACGGTGCCAGCCGGCTGCAGCGAATCGCCCACATCAATATTCCCTGCATCATCCCGACGGTGATGATCATGTTCATTCTGCAGGCCGGCAACATTCTCAATGTCGGTTTTGAAAAAGTCTTCCTGCTCCAGAACAGCTCGATCATGGAAACCGCGGATGTCATTTCGACCTACACCTACCGCATTGGCCTGCAGGGCGGCGAGTTCAGCCTGTCTTCGGCTATCGGCCTGTTCAACTCGGTCATCAATTTCGTCATGCTGCTCGTTGTCAACCAGGCCGCCAGCCGGTTGAACCAGAACAGCCTCTGGTAAGACGCCAGGAGGGACCTATGAATTTCGACCAGAAAAGCGACAAGCTGCTGATGTTTTTGAATAATCTCCTGCTGCTGCTTGTCCTGCTCATTGTGACATATCCGCTTTACTTCGTCGTGATCGCCTCTATCAGCGATCCCGGTGCAGTCAATTCCGGCTTCGTCTGGCTTTGGCCGCGCGGCCTGACCTTCGAAGGCTATAAATATGTGCTCGAATACGACGCGCTGCTGACCGGCTATCGCAACACGATCATCCTGACCCTGCTGGGGACGGCCGTCAACCTGGCCGTGACCTTTACCGGCGCC
>JAEXPB010000481.1 GCA_023438965.1 Bacillota bacterium
GTGTAATTCGCTGGGCCGGCTTTTCTGGGGATTCGTATCGGACAAGATCGGACGTAAGCGGACCATCATCATTCTGCTGCTCGGATCCGGCGGCCTCTCGCTGCTGGTGATGGCGGCCAATGGCTATTTGATCTACGTGCTGATCGGCTTCATCGGCTTTTTCTACGGCGGCTTCCTGAGCAATTTCCCGTCCCTGACCGCGGACCTGTTCGGCCCGAAACATATGGCGACCAATTATGGGATGGTTCTGGTCGGATTTGGCGTGGGCGCGGTCGTTGCGTCGTACATTGCCGGATACTACAAGAATCTGGCCAGCCAGGATATCAACCAGATGCAGCCGGCCTTCATCATTGCCGCTTTATCCGCGCTCGCGGCAGTCGTCCTGATGCTGCTCCTCAAGACTAAAGCGAAGGAAAACCGGTCGTAAATTAATCCCGACTAGTTCGGCCAACAATGGCTGCCTGCCGGTGCCGCAGAAGCCGATTGGACGCGTTTACTTATTGACCAGGGCTATTCAATACGGAATTGACAAAGCCCGTGTATGCCTTCGCGAATATCTTCAGGTCCTCAAGGTCCAGCAGATCAGACAGGTATTCGCTGCCGATTTCCTTCTGATCCAGATTATTGGACAAGACTGTGGCGCACAGGTCATAGACTTCATCCAGCTGCGCTGCGATGCTGGTGTTCATGGTGATCAGTTGATCGAGCTTGCGTTGCAGCTCGATCAAGGCGGTAAAGGCGCGCTTGGTCGGCATTCGGACCCGAATCATCTGATGGTCGATCATGTTCACCGGGAAGTGCTGTTTGACGGACTTTGTAAAATCGAGCATAAACCCTCCTTGATCAGACAAGCGATCTTCAGCGATCGTTGTGATCGGTAATTCAGAGACCGGCGGTTCGACAGCCGGTTCCGCCACAACGGGTACGGGCGCCGGCACGGGAATCGTGACTTGCTCGACCGGTGCCGGTGTAGGAACCACGGGAATGATAACCGGTGCCGGCACAGGAATCGTGACTTTCTCGACCGGTGCCGGTGTGGGAATTACGGGGATGATAACCGGCGCCGGCGCAGGAACTTTGACATCCTCGCTGATGGTCGTTTCTGGCTTTGGTTCAACTGCCGCTTTAGCTTTTCGGATTTTTTTCTCCAGCTCATGCTCGGATTTATGAACGGACAGTTGGTCGGCCGCAAGATTGTAGTTGGCATCGATCGCCGCCAGGATCTGCCTGCGGGTGCTTAACCGGGGTAGAATCTTCTTGCTGGTTAAATAGCTGATTTCATCGACCAGAATATAATCCAGAGGATCATTGATCGCAACGATCAATTGATCACCATTTAAGCTGATCGGAATGGCACAGAATTTACGGGCATATTCTTCGCCGATCAGACTAAGTGCTTTCGGATCAGCGTGAATGTCGGTCAAATCAACATAGGGAATCTTGCATTGGAGCTCCAACGCCTTCATAATCTGAATGTCCGAGAGCATTCCCTTTTCGATAATCAATTCACCCAGCTTCTTACCGGTCATCTTTTGCAATTCGAGCACCGTTTGCAATTGATCATCGTTCAGCAGCCCTTGTTCGGTTAGAATGTAACCCAATTTCAGCATGTTATAACCTCGATGGGCGTCAACCCAAATTATTCGGCAATGGCGTGCCAAGGAACCTGTCACCACCATTATATCTGTTTTTCGATGATTCGTGACAAATCATGACACTATTTCTGCAATGTTTTCAAATTATTCAAAATTGACCAAACGCCATTTTCAGATCTGAGTGCAGCGTCCGGGTTCCATCAAAACCAAGAGAGGAGATTTCATATGGCGGCGGTTCTGTGAATGATTAGTCAATGTGCTCCAGCGATAGAGTTTTGCTGAAAGAGAAACTCTTTTTTACAAAACCGATTTTCTCATAGAAGGCGTGTGCGCCAAGCCGCTTCAGCCCGCTGTTTACGGCCATGTTCGTAATGCCATTCGCTAATGACCATTCCTCGGCTTTGCGGACTAACTTGGTGCCTATTCCCTTGCGCTGTGCCTTTTCGGATATTGCAAGGGCCATGATTTGCGAATAGTACCCCTCGATATTATAGGCTACACCTTTCATAACACCGATGAATCCCATGATTGAACCCTGCTCGTCATCGGCAACAAAAGTAACCCAGTCAACATTATTTTTAAAATATGTCAGACGTTTGATTGCTTCTGCCTGATCCAGATTGGGATAACCAAGTTCATTGCGCATGAATTCCCATATTGCCCGATAATCCTGTTCTATGGCTTCCCGAATAATCATCTTGATTCATTTGCTCCTTTACCATCCGTAAATATTCCCGGATCCCGTCTTCCTCGTTCTGCCGATAGGTATAACCGAAATGCGCCGCCACCGCAACGGCGAGCGTATGGAACAAGTCGCCCATCCCATCGACAGCAGCCCAAATTTCGTCGTAGTCACTGCCGGGATAGGTGGCAGCGTATTGCCGGTACAGTTCAGGTGCCAGGTACTTTTTGAAATACTTGCCGTTTTTGCCGGTTGACAGGTCAAATCCGTGCCGGACACCAATGAAGTAATTGATCATATCATGCAATTCCGGCCGGACCACTTCGTTCAACATCTGCATGACATAGGGAAGCTCATCCCGGGCGATGCCTTTCGCGACGTTATTCAGGCACCACCAGAAGTTATTGCAGCAAGAGTAATAGAAGAGCGGCGAGGGCGATTCCAGATGCCAATGCCGGTCATTGGGGATCGGCAGGACCGGCAGAAAACCGCTGCCGTTATCTTTGTCGAGCAGAACCACCGCCGGTTCCCCGTTATCGATGTACTTGGTAAACACCAAACTTAAATCAATGCGGACGCCATCGGGATAAATCATCATATAGTTAAAATGCCCGTCTCCGGCCGGATAACGCATCGCTTCGGGCATCTGCATGATCAAGTGGCTGCCAAAGTGCTCTGCCACCCAGACCGGATGGTTGTAAAACGGCGTAATGTCCTCGACGAAATAGGTTACGTCATAATCTTGATAAATATCTTTGGGCACGGCTGGATTCGCCCGCGATCCGGACAGCAAGACGGCCCGAATGCGATCATCGGTCCGGGCGACGCTCAAAATCAAATCAAATATTTCCCGGTCAGTTCGCATACATATCACCCGTAACAATCTTATCATAAAAGTATGGTATTATGGCATAAGGCATGATCCCGACTGAGCACATCCCAGGCGAATCTATCAAATGCCTGAGTGGGAGCAGCATGAACCGGAAAGGCCGATCCGAGGCGATCGAAAATTACCTGGCCAACAGGCCGAACCGCAACAAGGTACTCTTCCTGACCGACGCGGCAATCATCAATGCCGCTTATGTGCTGACCTCCGGGGTGATTCTTTCCGGTTACGCCATCAACCTGGGCGCATCCGACTTCATCGTCGCCTTGATCAATAACGCGGTAAATTACACGACGATTTGTTCGATCGCTGCTTATCTCATCTTTGAACGGTTGACCGACCGGAAAAAAACCTTGATCTCGATGGCCTTGGTGTCCAGGACGCTGATGTTCCTGATTGTATTTCTCGCGTTGATCCGCAACCGGGGTTTGTCGCTTGTGCTGCTCTGCGTGCTGGTTACCCTGGCGGAAGTGGTCTGGAGCATTTACCGGGTTGGCTGGCTGGTCTGGATGATGGATGTTCTGGCCGATGATGAATCACCCAGCCGTTTTGTATATCAGCGGCTGTTTTTGGTCCGGATTGCCACGGCTATTTTCTCGTTGGGTGCCGGATTGGTTATCGATGCATACAATAAGGGCAATACAGGATTCTATATCCTATTTATCGTCAGCTATTTGATGTCCCTGCTGGATTGCTTTATCCTGGGCCGGGCGGACAGTGTGACCTACCGTCCGAACCGGAGCAATGTGCTGGACCGACATGCGTTCCTGCAGCCTTTTCGGTCGCCGGATTATCGCAGCTTCTTGCTTTTCACCGGGTTATTCAACTTGATTTACAGCCTGTCAACCTCCTTCAATACGGTCTATCAAATCAAGCATCTTGGTTTGAAATATGGCTATGTCTCAGCCACCGGTGTCATTTCGCTGGCTGTGATGATCCTGTCTAATAATGCCTGGGGTCGGATCGAAGAGCGGAAAGGCGGCCAATATGTCATTGGCGTTTCCGCCTGCATAGTCGGCTTGGAATTGCTGGCTTTATCCTTTCTAAACGAAAAGACCGCTTTCATGCTGATCATCTGGGCGGTGATCTCGGGCATCGGCGGCGGCGGTTTCAAGGTGTCCATCATATCCTACCGCTACCAGATCATGCCGGCGGACGGCAAAACGCTTTATGAAGGCTGGTATTATGTTGCTTTCGGCCTGGGGGTGCTGTTTGCGCCGTTCATTGGCGAAATGTTGTACGACCGGGTTGCCGCTTGGGGGTTAACCGGGTGGCTCAGCGGTTATCAGT
>JAEXPB010000502.1 GCA_023438965.1 Bacillota bacterium
CATCAATTCCGTGAAATCGCGGATAAAACCGATTTCCAGATCAATACTCGTGTATTCATTGATGTGCCGGGCGGTATGGTGCTTCTCCGCCCGGAAGACCGGCGCGATTTCAAAAACCCGCTCATAGACGCCGACCATGATCTGCTTGTAAAATTGCGGGCTCTGCGCTAGGTATGCCGGTCGGCCGAAATAATCGAGCTGGAAAATATTGGCGCCGCCCTCGGCCCCGGCATAGACGATTTTTGGGCTATGGATCTCCGTAAACCGGTTGTCGGCCAGGAAGCGGCGACAGCCGTCGGTTATCCCAGCCTGGATCTTAAAAATGCCCCGCTCCCGGCTATGGCGCAGGGTCAGCGGACGGTAGTCGAGTAAGGTGTCCAGGGCCAGCCCCAGCTCCTTGTTGTTGATGACCACCGGCGGATCGGCCGCCGGCCGCGACAGGATCGCGCAGCCGCGAACGCGCAGTTCATAGCCCTTCCGGCTGCGTTCATCAGCCACTACATCGCCGGTGAAGACCACGCTCATGCCGCAAGCCAGTTCCGCCAGCGGAAAATCGGCCAGTTCCGGCGTATGCACGCACTGGACCAGCTGCCGTTTGGTCTGAAGCAGGATAAACGCAAATCCGCTCATAGCCCGGATTTTGTAAATGACGCCATGGATCTGGACGGTGCGGCCGATGAAATTGGCCAGTTCTTCGGCTTCGCAATGGTCCGATTCCCATTGTCCGGTTATTATTTGCATAGTTGCCTCCTTGAAGTGCTTGATGTTTCTTCATTTTCTCTAGTCGCTTCATAGAACTCCGAATCATCATCCAGTCCGGCATCATCCGCATGCCGCATATCACCACAACCTTTCTCCATAAAAAAACCGCCAGGTTACATCTGTACCCCTGCGGTCAATAATCGAAAAAGCCGGGAATGGCTGGGACTTCGCCGCACAGGTACAAAGCAAAACCGCACTTGCACCTGTGACTGGAGTCACGGGCAAGCGCTAGGTATCATCATCCTGTTGGCCTAAAAACTTGTGCTGCATACTGGTTTACCTGCCTTGTCGATTGATATAAGCTTACACCATTTTCAACTTATATCAAGCCTTTTGGTATATGCGATAGGAAGTGATATGAACTGGTGAAACAATGAAATTAAGGCTTGCTTTTATCGAACTTATGTTCTATAATCTGATTATTATTTTACATCTCTCATTTCAATATTAATAACCGAATAGTGATTGATCAATCGGCTGTCTTGAAGACAGCCGTCAGATATTGTGCAAATGCATTTGTTTAGTTTATTAATGCGCATTTGACGCGTATAATAGAGGAGCAAGTCTATGAAACGAAGGGATCTTATCCGAATGCAAGAAAAAACGGGTGGGTATTTCTACGAGAAGGCGGCAATCATACAACATATGCCAATATTAAACTTCGTGAGCAAATACCGAGGCATCATGAGATTGATGAGCAGCTCGCACAGTTCATCATAAATAAACATGGTTTGAAATAATGCGAACCATTTAATGGAGGTACCAATGAAAGAGGTTTATCCGGTTATTTTAAAAAGAGGTGATCAATTCATCCTGGTAAAAGTACCCGATCTTGATTTAGTCACGCAAGGGAAAGACTGGGCTGATGCTTTAGCTATGGCCAGAGATGTGATCTGTTTAACGGCTGTCGAATTGCAGGATGACGGCCAACCGGTTCCTGCACCATCACCGATTGAAAACTACACTTCTACATCGCAAGAAATTATGACATTGGTTGATGTTGATGTTGATGCCTATCGCGCTTGGCTGGAAAATCGTTCGGTTCGCAAGAATTGCACCCTTCCTAGCTGGTTAAATGCCCGAGCTGAAAAGGCTGAAATTAATTTCTCGCAGGTACTTCAGGAAGCCTTGCTCGAACGCTTGGGGCTCGTTGGAAAACGTGGGACTTGATTTTTTGATCATCCGCCGGTTAATCATTCCCAATCGATGCCGTCGAAGCCACTGTCTTCCCGTCGATTTCCAGGAAGCCGCCATATCCCGGCAGATCGATGGCCCGTCCTTCCCAGTGGGTCCGGCGCGGCTCGGGATTGCGGTTGATGGCGACCAAGGCCTGGCGGGGTCCGGTTTGTGGCAGGCCAAAGACATCGCTGCCCGCCGGCAGACTCCGGCTGAAGAGCACCACATCGCCGGCAGCCTGCAGCATCTGCCAGTGGCCGGTACGCAGCACCGGCAGGTCGCGGCGCAGGCAGCCCAGTTTGGCGAACCAAGCCTGCATGGCCTTGTTCTCCCGACCCCAGGGGAAAGTCCGGCGGTTGAACGGATCTCGATAGCCTTCCATGGCAGTTTCGTCACCGTAATAAATCGATGGGCTGCCCGGGAAGGTCATCTGGAACAGCACCGCCAGCCGTAGCAAGGCTTCGCCACGCTGACGGGCGTTTTCCGACAGACAGGTGCGGGACTGCGCCTCGCGGTTACCAGGGTCAGGTAATCCGGCCAGTGCCGTGATCGCCCGCGGGATGTCATGGCTGCTGATCAGGTTGTAGCTGGCGTAGAAGCTGGGCAGCGGATAATTCTCCCGCAGGGTCTCCAGCTGGTGGTACAGACGTTCGGTCGGGATATGGCCGCTCAGCCAGCTCAGCAGGGTTTGCTGAAAGGGATAACCCATGACATTGTCATGGGTGCGACCGAGCAGGAAGTCGCGATAATAGCCATAGCTGATCTTGTTGCTGGCGTCCTCCCAGACCTCGCCCATCACGGCGGAATCCGGCTTCTCCGCGCGGACGGCGCGCCGCAGGTCGCGCAGAAAGCCGTCCGGCAACTCGTCCGAGACGTCGAGGCGCCAGCCGGAAGCACCCAGCCGCAACCAGCGGCGGGCGATGCCATCCGGGCCGGTGATGTAGTCCCGATAGACCAGGTCGTTTTCATTGACGCTGGGCAGGTCCTCAAAGCCCCACCAGGAATCGTAATAGATCTGGTCGCCCTTCCGGTGGAAGCCGTACCAGCTGCTGTAGGGGGATAGGCCCTGGCCGTTCACTTCCTGCCAGGCGCCAACCTCCGGATAGCGGCCATATTTGTTGAAATAGCGGCTGTCGGCGCCGGTATGGCTGAACACGCCGTCCAGGAGGATCCGCATGCCGCGGGTTTTGGCATCCCGACAGAGAGCGGTGAAATCCGCTTCTTCACCGAGCAGCGGGTCGACGCGCTCATAGTCGCCGGTATCATAACGATGATTGGACCGGGCGCGGAAAA